>NZ_JBMKHT010000030.1:0-54845 GCF_049238165.1 Enterobacter cloacae complex sp. IR5422
TCTGGCGGCGTTTACTGGAAAACTCACTGTCGGCAAAAGTCAGTTGCTGGCTCATCCGGTTACTCATTCTGGGTTCAGGTTACAACACGATGATCTCACATCTCGGACTTATTCGCACCTTCCTTAAGCTCGATATCCTTTACCAGGCAGACACGGCGACGCCCGAGCAGGTTGACGAATTCCTGAGCAAGATCGGCAACCTAAAATAATATCGGCTATCCAGCCAGCAACGGCGTGCCTCCTTCGCCATAAGGAGGCACGTGTTCTCGATGTTACTAACCGTCAGGGATCCTGCTGGCAAACCGGAACGCTCTTTCTTGTGATTATTCAAAAAATAACGAGGAAAGGCCAATCGTCATCACTACACTCATAATCACCTGAATCAAGATAATAAAAAAAGCGATCCCACCCAATACCGTGATTTTTCGACGCAGAATGAAAGTTATGCCGGAAAGTACAGCACTGAACAGAATGGCTTTAAGTATATAGGAAAGCGGCACCATGGCCGGGTGACCGGTCTGCACTCCAGCAAGCCCAATGAGACCCAGTAGAAAATTACCGCAAATTCCCCATCCCCAGAAAGTCATCGGTAAGCTCATCTGCCCCGCGACTAATCTTTTCAACATACGCACATCCTTTTTGTGATTTTTTTTATTGAAACACAACGGTTTTTATCCAGTCTCTCGCACAGTTGGAATGTGCAATAAGTCGAGCCGACAAATACGCAACTACCAAATATGCTGATATGATTTTGTTCATCTTTACATGCATATTGATGGTATTGAAAAGAACTATCGGCAGCAAATTTTTAAAGTTTAACGGCTCGTCCGGATATGGTTTAAAAGATATATCAGCGAAGGTCATAACATGTTTACGTCAGTTCAGCCAACAACCACCCTCACCACCACCGGACCCTTCGGCGGTGCGAGCGTATCTGTTGTGAACGACTGACAAACAGAACCTCAATCCCCGCCGGCATGGACGGGGAAATCTCTCTCCGTTCACCACCCTCTGAATGGAGAAAGAAAATGGTTTCATCTGACAATGCTGTCTTGATTATCGACATGCAGCAGGGCCTCTTTCGGGGCCCGGTTTCCCCTCGCTCCGCCGATGCCGTTCTGGCCAATATCCGCTTGTTAATCGCCAACGCCCGAGACGCGCAGGTGCCCGTCTTTTTTGCCCGCCATATTGGGCCGGACGACTCCCCCTTCTCAGAAAAGGGGCCGCTAACACAGTTGATACCTGAACTGGACGTGAAGGAGCAGGACGTTGTTTTCACCAAGCGCTATCCCAGCTGTTTTCGGGATACCAAATTGCTGCGTGAACTTAATCAGAGAGGCATCAAACAGCTGGTCATTGCCGGGATGAAAACAGAGTTTTGCGTCGATACGACCTGCCGGGCCGCACCGGAGCTGGGTTTCAGGACGGTATTAATTTCAGATGCGCATACCACAATGGATAATGACTGTTTATCCGCCAGCGACATTATTGCCCATCACAACAGCACACTGGCAGGCCCGTTTGTGACGCTGTCGACTGCTCGTGACTGGCTTTTTAGTACGGTGAGTTGACTCAGGTGAGCGCTTATCTCTTTACCCGGCTCGCCTTTCCGCGCGCCGGGCACATAAGAGAATAATTACAGGATAAACCCACCGTCACCCACCTGTGCCTGAGCGTACCATTGCATCAGCTTCTCGGTGCCGGGCTCGTTTTCTGCCGGTGACCATGGGGCGGTATCATGCTCGGGCACGGGCTGATACGCCCCGTGTTTAACCTCAAAAATGACGCCGCCTTTATCCAGCGACAGCACGGCATGCCAGGTTCCGGCATCCATCTCCAGGACTTTACACTCTTCGCCTAACATCACGCGCCGGGTCACGTTGCCGCTGTCGTCAAAATTCAGCACCAGAAAGCGACCGCTCAGCGCCGTCAGCAGTTCAAACGTGTGCGGATGGCGGTGGGGGCGGACATAGGTACCGGGTTCCATTGCAATGGCCAGGCGCTGCACCGGGTCGCTCAGGTCAGGGTGTAAATTACGGTGCGCGCGTAAGCGAGGAGAATGTGCGGCCTGCTCGCTTTGCTGCTGCAGGTCACTGAAAGTAATCTGTTTCATATACACCTTTAGGTATGTGGGCTGTCTGCGGCAACCCGGTTGCCGCAGGACGTTATACCATCCTGAACGGTCGAGGCGCGATGGGATTTGTGAAACAAATCACTGCCTGCGTTATCGCCCCGAAGGCTGATATAAGGCATTAAAGAGATGAGACGGACTCTTCAAGCCAATCAGGGAGGTGTTTTCTGTACCAGTTAAGGTAAAGATTCAAATCAGGCTTTTTCCTTTCGTGCAGTAATAACACCACTTCTGTGACAATCCATGCTTTGGCGATAGTAATTTCCCCGGCTAGTTGATAAGCATCAGAATGCGTGGCAAAAAAACAGTAGCGCTCGGCAAGTGGTAAAATGCTTTGTTTTGAGCCCATCCCCTGAACCAGCGGAGCAAGGTCGATAGCCGGACTGCCAGTACCGAATCTTTCCCAGTCGAAAAGGATCACATCCCCGTTTTCTCTTCTTCCCCAGTTACCCGCATTGGTATCACCAGAAATTAAACATTCCTGACTAAACAAAATGCTGCCCGCTTGTTGAAAACATCGCATCTGCTGCTCAGCACGCATGGGTAATTCCAAAAGAGACAAGGATTTTTCAAGCGCTGACTCTGACCAGGTATGGGTGTGATAAATCCATGCAGGATCGGCAGGATAATCATGAAGGCTCGAAAGTCGTTTCAGTATGTCGTCCCCTGCAACCTCTTCCTGGGAGATCTTATGAGGAACGTATTCGAGCGTCAGGCTGCGTCGATGGGTATCTGCGTGCAACAGTCGAGGGGATTCAATAACGCCACAGAGTGGATCTGCTGCATGTTCATAAAAGCTGTATTCAACATCACTAACAGGGCATTTCTCTATTACCTGGTTGCCATGTTGATCTGTAATCAATTGGATTTTTGCTGCGCCCATTCTGGACAGGTTTTCGCCAGCCATACCATCCTCAGCCACACGTTTGGTTACAGAACGTAAGTATAGTGTGATGTATCAACATTCGAGGTTGAGTAAAACTCACATTGATTCCCACTATTTATCGTTTTTAAAAAGTGATTGCCCTGAATACCATCCCCTCATCCCTGGGATAGAAAAAATATTACTAAGCTTGTATGGAGTACCTATGACTCTCGATGTTTTATTCCCTGTAATAAATATTATCTCGCCGCGTAAATTTAGCGGCGATGCAAATATGCATGAGTTAATAACATTACTTTCAGCAGAAAAAGAAAGTTCAGAAGCGCTTTCGCCTTTCTTGCATCGACTGCATCTTCTGTCTTTCGCCCAAAGCAATCCGGGTAACGCCGAAGAGTTGCTCTCTGCGCATTTACCCAAAGACGACGGGATCCTTCCGGTTCTGGACTTCGCGGACTGGCCCCGGGTGCGTTACGCCGCTTCAGGCGAAGTTCAGACGCCTGAATCTGAGGAGTACTTCCGTGAAATGACATCGGCTACCAATCTATTACGTTCTGCGCTGATCGAAGCTGAACGCGCAAAGGGAACCCCTGCGCTATATATACTGGATAAATTACTCAACCTGAACAGCGCCCTGCCGGAAAGATATAAAAAGATGGCAAATATTCCCTACGCATAAATACGTTCACTGTGCGGAATATCTCCCTGTTAATATTCCGCTATTTATTAAATCCGCTTTTCATTGAAATCAAGACAGACAATATCCAAAGAGGGCACCACTGGCGCATTAAGGTTAAGCCAGGCCAGCAACCGTTCAATACTCTGTCCTCTGAGCGAATTTTTGGGCCAGACAAGGTAGTAACCGTCCCCTGTTGCTATCGCCTCCCTGAAGGGCAGCGCGAGAAGGCCGCTTTTCAGCGCGTCGAGCGTGAGCCGGAGATCCGCCATCGCTACGCCGTGTCCATGCATGGCCGCAAGGCTGCCCTGCTCCAGGGTGTCGAACACGATCCCGCCGCCCATGTCGAGGCCGGGGAATAAGCCCGTCCTTTTCAGCCAGCGCTTCCAGTCCCGTCTGTCCGGTGACGGATGAATAAGATCGCACTCTGGAAGCCGATGCCGGGCAGGCTCCAGCAAAGACGGCGTACAAACCGGAATAAGCCATTCGCTGAACAGCAGCCGGCTCTCCGTTGACTCGCCAAAATAGCCGTTCCCGAGGAGGATCGCACAATCGTAGGGCTCGCGGCTGAAGTCAACGGTGTCGAAGTCCATCCAGACGCTGGCGATTTCGATTTTCGGCTTCGCGTGGTTCTCGCGAAAGGATTTAAGCACATTGAGGAGCCATCGCATCGTCAGGGTGCTGGGGGCTTTGAGGCGCAGAAGGTGGTTTTCACTTTTGAATGCGCGACAGGCCCACTCAATATTCGAGAAACTTTCGCTAAGCTGCCCGGCCAGAATGCGCCCGGCGTCGCTGACCTCCACTCTCGGACCTTGCCGCTTAAACAGCTCGCAGTCAAACCACATCTCAAGCGTCCGGACATGCCTGCTGACCGCCCCCGGCGTGATGTTCAGGACTTCAGCCGCTTTGCTAAAGGAGTTCAGCCGTGCGGCAGCTTCGAACGCGCGCAGCGCATACAGTGGCGGTAAAGACATACGTTCCCTTTTTGTCAGGTGTAATCATGCTGTTTTTGTATTATCGGCACTCGGTGACGTTTCATCCCATTCCTCGGCCGGAAACGTCAGCAGCAGCACCCTGAGCAGGGACTCAAGCTGCGCGCGTTGCGCCTCAGAGAGGTTTCTCAGCAGCGCATTTTGCGTTTCCGTATGCACGAGCAGCGCCTGTTCGATACGCTCCTGCCCGTGCGGCGTCAGGCTGACGAGCGAGCTGCGCTTGTCGTCGGGATCGGCAATCCGCCTGATAAGGCCTTGCTGTTCGAGATGGTTGAGCCGGTTCGTCATCGCCCCTGAGGTGATCAACAGGGATGTATACAGCTGCGTGGGCGAAAGGCAGTACGGCTCCCCGGCGCGGCGCAGCGTGGCGAGGACGTCAAACTCGCCCTCGCGAAAGCCAAACGGCGCCATGGCCAGCGCGCGTTCTTTTCCCAGGTGCTTCATCAGCCTGAGCATTCGGCCAAAAATTTTCATCGACGAGGCGTCCAGCTCGGGCATGGCGCGGCTCCACTGGCCGACAACGAAGTCTACATGGTCTTTCATCTTCACCCCGTATGGCGTGGGAATTTATCGAGTTGTGCGGTACATCTTACACTAAAACAGATTTTATCTTAACGTTAAGATAAATGCTCGCGGCAATTTGCCCGGGCCATTCACACCCGAAAAGGATGCCATGTTGAAACGCACGTCACCGTTACTCTTCACTATTATCGCTTTTATCGTCGGGCTGAACCTGCGCCCCATTCTGGCCTCGGTTGGCCCCCTGTTCTCCGTGCTGCAGCGCGAAGCAGGGCTGACCGCGACGCAATTCAGCCTGCTGACCACCCTGCCGGTGGCGATGATGGGACTGGCTGCCCTGTGTGGCCCCTGGCTTTTAGCCAGGATCGGTGCCGTCAGGGGAATTATGCTCGGGCTGTTCATCCTGCTGGTAGCCTGTTCATTACGCGGTTTTAGCACCTCGCTGACGGGTTTGATGGGCACCGCGTTACTGGGCGGGGCCAGCATCGGCACGATCCAGGCGTTAATGCCTGCCCTGATAAAAAAGGCGTATACGCAAACGGCCAGCACGATCATGTCGCTATTCAGCACGGGCATTATGGCCGGTGCGGCAGTCGCCGCCGCCAGCGCCGAGCCGCTGTTTTCATGGCTCACGCTGAAGCCCGCGCTGGCTATGGCAGGCGTGCTTGCGCTGCTGGCGCTGATGCTGTGGTTACCCCTGGTTAAGCAGCCTCAAGGTGAACAAACAGCACATGAATCCGTTACGCTCTCTTCCTCCCGGACTGGACTCCTTCTGCTCTTTTTCGGCGTGGGGACGGGTGCCTACACGCTGGTCTTAGCCTGGCTGCCCCCGCTCTATATTCAGGCAGGATGGTCCGCACGCAGCAGCGGCTATATGCTGGCCTGGCTGACCTTAACCGAGGTGGCCGCCGGGTTTGCCGTCTCCGCGCTGATCGGTAAATTCCCCGACCGCCGTGTTCCGCTGATAACTGTACTGTTACTGCTGCTCGCGGGGTTACTGTGTCTGGTCTTCTCTCCAGGTACGACGCCGGTCTTATCAACCTTGCTGCTTGGCATCGGTATCGGCGCCCTCTTCCCGCTGTCGCTTATCGTCACGTTCGATCATGCGCGAACGCCGCGCAGGCCGGGAAGTTACTGTCTAAAGTTCAGGGAGGAGGATATATGATCGCCGCGCTCATGCCGCTAGTTGCCGGGATCGTTCGCGACAGTTCGGTCTCGCTGAACAGCGCCTGGCTGGTGATGAGTGCGGGAGTCGTGCTGTTGATCGCTATCGCGTTCACTTTCAAACCCGCCGTGAACGTGCAGGCGCGGTGAATGCGGTACCAGAAATGAGAGTCGTATTTCAGACAGCTCTACGCTAAATTCCATCATTTCAGGCTATCAAGGAGTGGATATGTCGCAGACGTTACCGGAAATTGATGTCATGTTCGTCGCCGGGTTCGGGCCCATTTCACGGGATACAGCGTCCAGCACCGCGTTTTATATCCAGACTCTCGGTCTGCCGCTGAAGCCAATGGAGGGCAATGCCGAGTATCTGCTCACTGAAGAGGGACGCTTACCGGGCGTGAAGCATTTTGCCGTCTGGCCGCTGTCACAGGCGGCAACGTCCTGTTTTGGTGAATCGGAGTGGCCCGTGGAGCATCCGATACCGCAGGGATGGATTGAATACGAGGTGCAGGATCTCGATTCCGCTACCCGTGTTCTGAGTGAAAAAGGCTATCGGTTGTTGGTCGCCAACCGCACGGAACCGTGGGGACAAACCGTTACTCGCCTGCTCAGCCCGGAAGGTTTGCTGACCGGACTAACGATTACGCCGTGGCTGCGTGGATAGAGGATGTTAAAAGGTGCTGGCTTATATCACGATAGGGACAAATGACTTTCAGCGCGCCGTGAACTTTTATGACGCTATTTTTAACGTTCTGGGCTATTCACGTCTGCCCGCCTGGACTGATAGCTGGGCAATGTGGGGAAATGAAAATCATCCGGTTGACGAATTTAGCTTCTGCATTTGTCCTCCTTTTGACCAGCAACCCGCGACGGCGGGAAACGGGACAATGTTCGCATTCAGAGCCGATAGCGCGGAAATTGTCAGACGCTTCCATGCAGTGGGCCTCCGTGCGGGAGGAAAGGATGAAGGCGTGCCCGGTACACGAACCGCCTACGGCCCCGATTTTTATGTTGCCTATCTGCGCGATCCTGACGGGCATAAACTGGCGTGCGTTTGCCAGCATTATTCTCCTGATGCAGATAAGTTATCAGGCGAAGAAGAGTCACTTCAATAATAAAATTTTGCGGTAAGGACCGGTAGACACCCAGTCCTGCGGAGATCACTTCAGCTCCAGCGTGCTTATGACATGGGCAATATCCGCGATATCGCCAGCTGACAACGGTTGCAGAGGTCGCGGCAGGCAATCCATGTCGGTAAGCCCAAGCACACCAGCAGCAGCGGCAATAACGCGAATACTTCCGCCATGTTTCCGGAAGAGCGACCACAACGGCTCAAGGCGGGTTGTCAGGGCTGTAACGCGTTGACGATCGTTTGCCGCCGCAGCTTCGGTGATTTGTTTCGCCATCTCAGGGAACAGACCGCCACACACGGAATACCACACTTCACAACCGGCGTTTAATCCCAGCCCCGCATAAGCGTCGCCACTAATACCGATTGTTACGCCAGGGCGCAAAAGTTGACGTAACGCATTCACCCGTTCAATCGCTGCAGCGGGGCTATCCGGGACGCCAGGGATCTTGACCGAGCGAACCCCCTCAAGTGAGGAGAGACGACCGTGAAGTTCATCCGTAAAGGTAAAATGCGTAGTGCCCGGATTATCATAGATACACACCGGTACAGACGCGTGCCGGGTAACGGTCTCAAAGAGTGAAAAGACTTCTTCGTCACGGAGTGGCTGGTAGCTGACCGCCGGGAGTAACAGCGCATTCGCACCAGCTGCCTGTGCATCCTCTGCCAGATGCAGAATGGCATCGGTACTGACCGCTCCCACACACACCATAACGGGGATGTTCCCTGCATGCTGTTTAGCCAGCGTTGCTACGCGCTTGCGCTGCTCCCGGGTCAGATAGGCGTAGCTTCCGGTTGACCCCAGGATGCCCATAGAATCAACCCGAGCGTCTGTAAGACGGGAAAGAATATGGCTAAAACCCTTTTCATCCACGCCGCGGGTAGTGACTGGGGTTAATGGAAACGCCGACAAACCGGTAAACATAACTGTTTCTCCTGAAGGGTATTACAGCTGTTGTTCTTCGATGAGAGCAACTTCAAACCACAGACCGGGCATCATTTTTTCCAGGCCGTCGGTCAGCATCTTCCCGGCTTCGTGAAGTCTATCCAGCGGCATCAGCGGGAGACTCTCCAGAATGAACCACATTTGCTGAGCTTCCACGCCTAAGCGGGTTCTGATCCCCTGTCGCCAGTTCCAGCGACGGCAGGTCACGCCGATATCATCACACCAGATAACCTCGCCTTGTGAAGGATACTCAACGGTGGCCTCTCCCTCTTTGACGGTATCAAAAGGCTCTGTTCCTTTTGCCACAGTCAGACGCGGCGCCCCCTGATAGGCAGAGAGATTCTCTCCACCAACCGGAACGGCATAGCGGAGACTAACGGCATTATAAAGATCAACGATAGGATCGAGCGCTGGCATCGTTCCGTCACGTAACACGCGCTTGCGTAACGCATCTGCTGAGCAAGGGGTGCGTTTAGGTTTAGCACCAAACTTTTGAAAAACGTCGGCCCATGCCGCCAGATGAGAGTCCGCCCAATCTGGTTCACCGGCCAGAACGACTTCACAGGCTTCACGCAGCGCCGTTTCCCCAATGTCGGGATTAAGCACTGGCGCAGCTTTTACGCAAATGCTCAGTGCACGAAAACCGGGAGCAATACGATAAATTTCAGGGGTAATTGACGGAGATACTGTTAGCACGTGATAATCCTTTAATGACCATTTTATCCCATGATAATGACCAATGACCAAAAAAGTCAATTTAATGACCGATACAAACGCTATCGTCAACACTGTGAATGAAGCCGTATCTCAGCGAATTAAACTCTATCGTAAGCATAAGAAGATATCCCTCGATGAACTCTCCCGTCGGGCAGGCGTCAGCAAGGGAGCGCTGGTTGAGATAGAGGGATGCCGGGCGAATCCCAGCATTGCCCTGTTATGCCGCCTGGCTGCCGCAATGGGGGTTTCGGTGGCTGATTTTGTGGATGTCAGTTCAAAACCGACCGTGCATCTCATTGCTGAAGATGAGATCCCAGAATTGTGGGAAGGTGAAAAAGGCGGGAGAGCAAGATTGCTCGCAGGGTCAGGTGGCCCTGATATGACCGAGCTCTGGATGTGGGAAATGCAGCCGGGGGAAAAGTTTGCGTCCCCCGGCCACACGGAAGGTACGCTTGAACTGTTTTATGTGCAGTCGGGCACGCTCACACTCGGCGTACAGGAACACGTGTATCGGGTAAATACTGGCTGTTCGGCAACCGCCAGAACGGACGTTCCTCATTTCTATGAAAACCAGGGGGAGAACCCGCTGGTATTTATCATGACAGTACATGAAAAAGCATCCTGAGCATTCCCCGGCATAGAGGACAGCCCTGTGCCTCATCACAAGTAGCCCAAAAGGAGGAGTTCGGTGAATAATCAGCATCTGCGTTTTACCAAAGACAAATTTATTGTCACAACCGATCCCAGCTTTTTTCAGCTGGAAGCCATTCACGATTACCTCTCGCAATCGTCCTGGGCTCCTGGTATTGATGCTGAAACGGTCAGGATATCAATCCAGAACAGCCTTTGTTTCGCGCTCCTGGATGGAACAAGACAAATCGGCTTCGCCCGTCTGGTCACAGACTATGCCACTTTTGGTTATTTGTGCGACGTCTACGTGCTGAACGATTATCAGAAAAGTGGTCTTGGACGTTGGCTGATTGAATGCTGTCATGCCCATCCATTGTTGTCACGTCTGCGACGGATAATGCTGGTAACCGACAGCGCGCCATGGTTATACCAGAAGCTGGGGTATAACCCATTGAACCGACCAGATTTTGTCTGGCAAATCAATCGACCCGATATTTATCGTAACCCCGGGCAAAAATAAAAGTACTTTTCAGAGAGTAATGATAAATGTGAATCCGCAGGGCCTGTCACTCTGATGCAGAAGAATTTGCTCTTTTAGCCGAACGAATCTTACGACATCCGCTTCTGGCACTGAGCGGATATGCTAACTGAGCTAAAGGTCCGCTGTGAGTGAGAAGCAAACATCTTAAGTAGGTTGTTCTTTTATGCTACTACCTCTTTGTAGCCATGTTATATGGCTACATTTATGCAGAAGTAAGGATTAGTCTTTTCCCGGCCCATAATTAAATTTTGTCCCTTTGCCAATGGCGTAAAACTGTCCGCCAGCTACGTAATGGACAGTACGTAATTCATCTGGTGCATCATCAAAAATCCAGTGCCCATTTTTGAAAACGCGATCATCACTCCATGCTCCGACAATTTCACCCATGAACAAGTTGTGCTGCTTTTCATTTTCTTCATTGGGTATGACCTTACATACTAACCAGCCAGCGCAACCTTCCACTAAAGGCAGATCAAACTCTTTCTGATAAAATAGTGGGATTTTACTATTTTTATCGGGTGTGTCGGAATAACTGTGACCTCCAGCATATAAAACCATTTCCATCTGATTCACTACTGGGATCTGTACAACGTAATATCCGCTTTTTTCTACAAGCCCGCGAGTAAATGCCTGTGGACCTATAAAAGCCATCACTTTGTTATTGCCTACTAATCCCACCCAGGCCGCTGCCATGACATTTTCAATGCCATCATTTTTAGCCGATATCATCGTCGTTGGCCCGACCTGTAATAAACGATAGGCTTTGTTTAACTCTACTGGTTGAATTGACATAATTTACTCTTTTGAGTTCTGATAAAAAGTAAGACAGGTTACTTATTTGATTGTTCGATTATATGGCTGGAATAGTTGCAAATTAATTGCTATTATCAAAATACATTATTGCAAATTTCACAATAATCATGGACAAACTTGACGCTCTAAAATTTTTTATCATCGCCTCTGAGACCTTGAACTTCCGCGAAGCAGCCATCAAGCTGTCGGTTTCACCATCAGTAGTAACCCGAACAGTCGCTGAGCTGGAGAAACAACTTGGTGAACCTTTATTCAAACGCAATACGCGTTCGATCTTTCTCACCAGTTTCGGCGAACTATTTTTACCCCAAGCGAAGCGACTGCTTGAAGATTCTGAAAAACTTTTTCAGACAGCGAAAGATGATAATGACATGAAGGGTATTGTTCGTATCACATTACTTCGATTTCCAAATCATGAACAAATCTTGTATGAACTATTGACTGCACTACGTCCCTATCCTGAGTTATTTATCGACTGGCGTTTAGATATGATGAAACTTGACACTATTGAGCATCGTATCGATATAGGTATACGCGTAGGGCGAGAACCTAATCCAAACTTTATCATTAAAAATATCGGACAAGTTGAACATATTTTGGTTACATCCCCTGAACTTATTGAGCGCCTGGGAGCACCTACTGATTTAGAAGATCTTCGACAGCGTTATCCATTTAGTGGTTTAATTAATCCTGAAACGGGAAAATCATTTGAGTTTATGAGTGACGCAGTAAATACTTTTGTCCCTCGTCATATTGAGTTTTATACTACAGATCCATATGCCGAAATTCAGGCTGCATTGGCCGGGAGAACGGTTGTACAGTCCAGCGACTTTATCTGTAGGGAGTACTTAGCAAGCGGCCAACTTGTTCCCCCATTGCCAGAACTGCGACAGGAGAAATGGCAATTTTATTTATATCGGCCTTACCAGCTGATTACTCCCAAAAGGGTGACGGTCGTTTTCTCGCTATTAGAAAAAATATTACGCAAATATTTCGCATCAAAATAACATTCTCCTCGACGTCCGCATCTGGCACAGAGCGGACATCAGAATATCGGCTATCCCCAACAAACGGATGGCTCTGGCGACAAAAACACTCACCTTCCCAGTGCCGCAACAATTGCCCCCTCCATTTTCTCGGGCGTAGTCATCGGTGCAAAGCGCTTGAGGGGTTTACCGTCACGCCCGACCAGGAACTTGGTAAAGTTCCACTTGATCCGCCCACCCAGCACGCCGGGCAATTCGTCTTTCAGATAACGAAAAATCGCATGTGCTGCGGCACCGTTGACCTCGACTTTCTCGAACATGGGAAAGCTGACGCCGTAGTTAATGTAACAGGTCTTTGAGATGTCGTCGGCACCGCCGGGTTCCTGCTTACCGAACTGGTTGCAGGGGAAGCCAAGCACCACCAGCCCTTGATCGGCGTATTTTTTGTACAGTGCTTCAAGCCCCGCATACTGGGGCGTAAAGCCGCACTGGCTGGCCGTATTAACAACCAGAATCACCTTACCCGCATAGTCGGCCATAGAGATAAGCTGCCCATCCAGACGGGTGGCGCTAAGTTGATAAAAGCGAGTCATACTAATATCCCTCAAAGCTGGCCGAAAAGTCATGGTGACCACCCGCAGGGCCGTCACCGTGTAGAAAGTTTACATTCAAGCAGGCTATTTGTGATACATTCCTGGCGCGCCATGACCACCACACTCGCTATCAGGTATGCAGAACATAACAAAAAAAATTCACTGGCTTCTGCTTACTCTGCCACTCCTCAGCGGTTGTGGCACGCTCTCGCAAATGTCCTCCCCGGAAGGTACTCAGGAACTTCTCACTCATGATTCGCTGGATGGCGACGTTGACAGCGTGGTGCGTCACTACATGGCGCAAAAATCCGTTCCCGGGATGACGGTCGCGGTGATCCATAATCACGGCTCACCGCAGTTTTACACCTGGGGCGTAACCGATGCGGTCAATCGCTATCCTGTCAGGCCCGACACCCTGTTTGCGCTCGGCTCGCTCAGCAAAGGGATCACGGCAGAAGTAGTGGCTTGTCTGGTGAATGAAGGGCAACTGAACTGGAACGATAGCCTGGCGACATTGCTTCCGCCGGGGACGGCGCTTAGCGCGGATGCACAAAAAATCACCCTGCTGGAACTGGTAACCCACACCTCCGGCCTGCCGCGTCAGAATATGGATGTTCCGATGCTTGGAAAATTCATCAGCTACTTAAGCACGGGCGATAATTTCTACGGTGAGCTGGATAGCGATAACGTGCTGAGCTACCTCGCCGACTGGCGAGCGCCAAAGAATAAAGTGCCGCAATACTCCAATACCGGCTACGCGCTGATCGGCTACATCCTGAAGCACAAAACCGGCGAAGATATCCAGAGTTTAGCCTCGCGCTATATTTTCCATCCGCTGCAGATGGCTAACAGCAGCTTTACGCCGCAGCAGCTAAAAGGATACCCCCAGCGGGCGCTAGGCCACGCGGGCGATCAGCCGAAATTTATCCCGCGCGGGCAAATCACCCCGGACTGGCATTTTTCCAACAACATGGTGGCGGCAGCGAGCCTATACAGTAACGCCGAAGATCTGGCGACCTACGCCCGCTATCACGTCTCAACGACCCACAATCCCCTGCTGGACAGCGTCTTTGCCGAAGTGAGAAATACCGATATTCAACGTCCCGACGGGGTACAGGGTATTGCCTGGACCACCGACTTTATCGGTCTGGAGAAAATCACCTATCAGGTCGGCTATATCGGCGGCTACTCCAGCTTTATCGGTTATGACAAAGAAAAAGGCAATGCGGTGGTGGTGCTGCAAAATACCTTTAACTGGAGTAATTACATCGGCATTGCGCTATTGATGGATATGGCGAAAAAAGACGGCCTTACCCCTGGTTCGCCGACTTCGGCCTCAAATTCTCGTCAAACGTCAGCCGTTTCCGTTCAGGCTCAACCTCGCGCAGCGGCTCGACCTGGTGCATAGTGAGCTTGCAGCGCTCCACCAGCACCTGATACTCCCGCGTGCCCTGCTGCTTCCATGCCAGCTCCTGCTCGCTCAGCTCACGGATCGCCTTGGCCGGGCTGCCGATAATCAGATGGTTGGCAGGCATCTCCGCTTTGGCCTTCACGAACGCCGCCGCGCCGACGATGCTGTTTTCACCAATGACCGCCCCGTCCATCACCACCGCGTTCATGCCGACCAGCGCATTGCGGCGGATCACGCAGCCGTGAAGAATGGCGCTGTGGCCGATGTGTCCGTCCTCTTCCACCACCGTGTCCTGCTCCGGGAAGCCGTGCATCACGCAGTTATCCTGAATGTTCGCCCCGTCTTTCACCACGATACGGCCAAAATCACCGCGCAGGCTGGCATTGGGACCGACATAAACGCCTTTGCCCAGAATCACGTCGCCAATGAGCACCGCCGTTGGGTGAACGTAGCTCTCGTCAGGCACGACCGGCGTCAGGCCGTCAATTTGATAAACAGGCATCTTCCCTCCTTATGCGCTTGTAAGACCACCAAAGCGTTGATAGTAGAGCGTGCCGGGCACGGGCAGTTCACCGACGGAGGTTTCGCCCTTCTCGCTGACAAACGCCAGCGCTCCCGGCGCGACACGCTGATAGATATTTATGCAGAGCTGTCGGGCGCTTTGCCCCGCCCAGTGCGCAGGCAGTAACTCTTCCGGCAGCAGCGGGTCCTTCAGCACCACGCGACGATAAAAGTGAATCAGCAGCAGCTGGATCTGGAAACAGCGTTCCGGCGTCAGCTCCTCCGGCGCGGCCTCTTTTAGCAGCGGCAGCAGCGGCCGGAACGAGCTGATAAACGACTCGTACATCGCGTTTTGCTCGGTTAACTGCCAGCACTCTTCTACGCGTGAACGCAGCGCGGCGCGCGAGAGCGCCAGCGGCGAGTGGGCTTCAAAAAAAATCACGTTTTCGGCCACGCCGGCATCGTGAAGCAGGGACTGCACGTCCGCCAGATGCTGCGACGGCGAGGCCATCAGGCTCGGCGCCAGCGTGCCAAACCCCTGCCAGATCAGCTGCTTTTTGACGTCGGCCAGGGTGGTTTTATCCAGCCCCTCGGAGAGCAGCAATAACCATTTGCCGTCCCAGGCGGGCAGTTCCGCGCGGTAGATCTTATTCTCCGCGCGACGCGTCAGGCGCAGCCCCTTATCGCTCAGGCGGTAAAAGCTGCGTCGCCCGATGCGCGAGACGTCCAGCCAGCCCTCTTTGTTGAGGCGAAACAGCGCGGTACGCACGAAACGTTCGCCAAACCCCATGCCTTCCAGTAAGGCAGCCAGGCTGCCAAGCCAAATCTCACCGCCGCGATGGGAAAGCGCGTCACCGTATAGCGAGGAGATAAGCGAGGTCCCGCTGACGGGAACGGAGCTGACCGCGTGCTGGATAAAGGCGTCGAGTTTATTCATGTGATTCATTCTGTTGTTATTTTTGTCCTGGATGAATCATAGCATAGGATTCTGGGATAGCCCGTCACCCTAACCCCCTCCCTTTGGGAGAGGGCCGGGGTGAGAGGAAACTTAGCCGTTGGCCGCAACTTTACGCAGGTCAAACACCCGGCAGGCTTTCCCCTCCGAGCGCGGGATGCTGCCGCAGTTCACGATCGTCACGTCGGTGGAAATCCCCACCATCGATTTAATGCGGTGGCGCAGCTGGTGGCACACCTGGCAACGCTGCTCGTGCGTCAGCGTCAGGCTGCTCTCTTTCAGCTCCACCTTCACGGAAAGTGAATCAAGATGCCCGCGACGGTTCACCTCCAGCTGGTAGTGCGGAGAAAGGTGCTCGAACTTCACAATCTCCTCCTCCAGCTGCGACGGGAAGACGTTAACGCCGCGAATGATCAGCATATCGTCACTGCGGCCGCTGATGCGGTCCATGCGGCGCATGCTGCGCGCGGTAGCCGGGAGCAGGCGCGTCAGGTCGCGGGTGCGGTAGCGGATCACCGGCAGCGCCTCTTTGGTCAGCGTAGTGAACAGCAGTTCGCCCTGCTGGCCATCATCCAGCGGCGTGCCGTCGTTCGGGTTAACGATCTCCGGGTAGAAATGATCTTCCCAGATGGTCGGGCCGTCGACGGTTTCGATACACTCCATCGCCACGCCCGGCCCCATCACTTCGGAGAGCCCATAGATGTCCAGGGCCGTAATGCCTAAGCGTTTTTCAATTTCGCGGCGCATGGCCTGCGTCCACGGCTCGGCGCCGAAGACGCCCACGCGCAGGGAACAGCCGCTGGCATCGCCGCCCATCTGGCGCTCCAGCTCCTCTATCAGGTTGAGACAGTAGGATGGCGTCACCATGATCATGTCCGGCTGGAAATCGCGGATCAGCTGCGCCTGTTTCTCCGTCTGGCCGCCGGACATCGGGATCACCGTCGCGCCTAAGCGCTCGGCCCCGTAGTGCGCCCCCAGCCCGCCGGTAAACAGGCCGTAGCCATACGCCACGTGAATTTTGTCCTTCGCGCTGCCGCCCGCCGCGCGCAGGGAACGCGCCACCAGGTTGGCCCAGTTATCAATGTCGCCTTGCGTGTAGCCGACAACGGTCGGCTTGCCGGTGGTGCCGGATGACGCGTGAATGCGCACCACCTGCTCCATCGGCACGGCGAAGGTATCGAACGGGTAGTTATCCCGCAGGTCCTGCTTGGTGGTGCACGGGAACTTACGGATATCCGCCAGCTCGTTGAAATCGTCAGGGTGAACGCCCGCGGCATCAAACTTGCGTTTGTACATCGGCACGTTGTTATAGGCGTGATGCAGCGTCCATTTCAGACGCGCGGTCTGCAGCGCCTGTAATTCGTCAAGGGACGCGGTTTCGATCGGGTCAAGCTTTGTTGTATTTATCATCGCAGGGTACTCACATTGTTTTTATGCTCAAACACGCTCAAGGATCATGGCAATGCCCTGACCCACACCGATGCACATCGTACACAGCGCGTAGCGCCCGCCGCGTCGGTGCAGTTCGTTACTCGCGGCCAGCGCCAGCCTGGCGCCGCTCATGCCCAGCGGGTGGCCCAGCGCAATCGCGCCACCGTTCGGGTTGACGTGTGCGGCATCATCCGGCAGGCCCAGCTGACGCAGCACGCCCAGCGCCTGCGCGGCAAAAGCTTCGTTAAGCTCGATCACGTCCAAATCGTGAATACCGAGTCCGGCGCGCTCCAGCACCTTACGGGTAGCGGGTACCGGGCCGAGCCCCATCAGACGGGGCTCCACGCCTGCCGTCGCCATCGCCACGATCCGCGTGCGCGGGACTAACCCCTGCGCCAGCGCCATCTTCTCGCTGGCGACGATCAGCGCCGCTGCGCCGTCGTTGACGCCGGAGGCATTGCCCGCCGTGACCACCCCGTTCTTACGGAACGGCGGTTTTAGCCCGGCAAGCTGCTCAAGCGTGGTGTCGGCGCGCGGATGTTCATCCTCGCTGAACTCGTTGACCGCCCCTTTTTTCCCCGGCACCGGCACCGGCACGATCTCCTGCGCCAGAATGCCGTTCTGCTGCGCCTGCGCGGTGCGCTGCTGGCTGCGCAGCGCGAAGGCGTCCTGATCGGCACGGCTGATATTTAACAATTCAGCTACATTCTCTGCCGTTTCCGGCATACTGTCAGTTCCGAATTGCTGATGCATGAGCGGATTCACAAATCGCCAGCCGATGGTGGTATCGAAGATCTCTGCCTGTCGCTGAAACGCCGCGGTGGCTTTGCCCATCACAAACGGCGCGCGGGACATCGACTCCACCCCGCCCGCGATCAGCAGGTCGCCGTCGCCCGCCTTAATGGCGCGCGCGGCAAATCCAATCGCGTCCAGCCCGGACCCGCACAGGCGGTTGATCGTCGTGCCGGAGACCGTCTGCGGCAGCCCGGCCAGCAGCGACGACATGCGCGCCACGTTGCGGTTATCTTCCCCCGCCTGGTTGGCGCAGCCGAAAATCACGTCGTCAAGCCGCTCCAGATCGAGCTGCGGGTAGCGGGCCAGCAGCGCGCGCAGCGGCACGGCGCCGAGATCGTCAGTTCGAACGGCGGAAAGCGCGCCGCCGTAGCGGCCCACCGGGGTTCGAACGCCATCACAAATAAATGCGTCACGCATCAGGCCTCTCCTGTCACGCTGCCGCCAATGCGGTGAGATTTTCCGCGAAAAAGGGCGACGGTTTTTTGTTGTTGGTTTTGGATTTCAATGTCATACACGCCGGTCAGCTTGCCCTGATGCTTCACCCGCGCGGTGGCGGTGAGCGTGTCCCCGGCGAAGCCCGGACGCAGAAAGTCAATCGAACAGCCGGAGGCCACCGCCGCCAGCCCCTGGCTGTTGCAGGCGTAGGCAAAAGCGGTGTCCGCCAGCGAAAACAGCTGTCCGCCGTGGCAGGTTTTGTGGCCATTCAGCATCTGCGGGGTGATGGTCATGGTCACCACCGCGTAGCCCTCGTCCATCTCGACAATGTCCATCCCCATCGCCTGCGCGCAGGCGTCCCGTTCGTACATGGCGCGGGCGTTATGCCAGGCGTTATGACTCATAGCTACTCTCCAGAAGCGCGCGCTGGCGCAGCAGTGAACAGGGGCGATAGCGCTCTTCGCCGTAATGACGCTGCAGGTTCTCCAGCAGCGTCAGCAGGCGCTGCCAGCCCAGGCGCTCGCCCCAGGCGATCGGCCCGCTCGGGTAGTTCACGCCCAGGCGCATGGCCGTGTCGATGTCCTTCTCGCTGGCGACCCCTTTTTGCAGGGCATCCAGCGCCTCGTTGGCAATCATCGCCAGCGTTCGCCAGATCAGCAGGCCGGGATAATCGGCAATTTGCACTACCCGGAGCCCCTGCTGCTGCAGGTAGCGGATGGCTTTTTGCGTCGCGGTATGCGGATTGCTGGCCGCGGCGGCAATGACCGCCACGTCGCGCTCAATGCGGTCGACCACCACCACCGGGCCGTTGAGCCGCAGCGCCAGCGCCTGCGCGGTCTCACCCTGCGTTTCAATCAGGTACACATCATCAATTTCTGTGACACCGTCACGTCTTTTTTCCACGCGCATCGGGCTATAGCTGTCGTTTACCGCCTTGACCCACTGCACGTCGGGTTTGTCACCCTGCCAGTCGTAAACGCCCTTCCCGCTCTTTTTGCCCAGCCTGCCTGCCAGCACCAGCTCCTGCTGCACCAGCGAAGGCAGAAAACGACGCTCCTGCCAGAAGGCGTTAAAGACCGAGCAGGTCACCGCAAAGTTCACGTCCTGACCAATCATGTCGGTCAGCTCCAGCGGCCCCATCGGGAAGCCGCCGCCTTCGCGCAGGGCGGCGTCAATCACCTCCGGCGGCGCGACCTGCTCTTCCAGCGCGCGCCAGGCCTCGGAATAGAACGGACGGGCGACGCGGTTGACGATGAACCCCGGCGTGGACTGGCAGCGAACGGGCTGTTTGCCCCAGTTCAGCGCCAGCTCGCACAGCGCGTCGGCTACTTCCGGGGAGGTCGCCAGCCCGCTGACCACCTCCACCAGCTTCATCACCGGCGCCGGGTTAAAGAAGTGCAGGCCTGCGACGCGCTCCGGGTGGTGGACGTCCGCCGCAATCGCCGTGACGGAGATGGAAGAGGTATTGCTGGTCAGCACCGTCTGCGGCGGGCAGATCTCAGCCAGCTGCGCAAACAGCGCCTTTTTTACCTCCAGCCGCTCGGATGCCGCTTCAATCACCAGATCGGCCGCGGAGAGCGCCTCGATATCCGTGACGGGAAGCAGCCGGGCAAGGATCTGGCTCCCGGCATCGGCAGAGAGTTTTCCGCGCGTTACCCGGGAGGCCAGACGCTGGCGGATCCCGTCGATGGCGCGTGATATCGCATCGCTGGAGATGTCGTAGATCAGCACCGGATGACCGTGGCTGGCCGCCACTTCGGCAATCCCGGCGCCCATCGTGCCGCTGCCGATCACGGCGACAGTCCGTATATTCAGCATCTTATTTCCCCGTAAAGTTCGGCGCGCGCTTCGCCAGGAAAGCGCTGACGCCCTCGCGGTAGTCATCGCTGCGCCCGGCCAGGCGCTGATAGTCGCGCTCGAGATCGAGCTGGGCGTCCAGAGTGTTGGTTTCCGCGGCATTGATCGCCTGCTTGATCAGCCCCAGCCCGAAGGTCGGCTGCGACGCAAAATGCAGGGCCATCTGCTGCGCCGTAGCGGAGAGCTGTTCGTCATCCACCACCTGCCAGATCATCCCCCACGCCTGCGCCTGTTCGGCGCTGAGCTTGTCACCGAGCAAAGCCAGCCCCATGGCGCGGGGGCGTCCGGCCACGCGCGGCAGCAGCCAGGTGCCGCCGCAGTCCGGCACCAGGCCGAGCTTGCTGAAGGCCATCACAAAGCTGGCGGAGCGCGCCGCAATCACCATGTCGCAGCCGAGCGCCAGCGTGGCGCCCGCGCCCGCCGCTACGCCGTTAACGGCACAGATGACCGGCTTCGGCAGCTTTGCCAGGCGGCGCACCAGCGGGTTGTAGAAGGTTTCAACGGACATGCCCAGATCCGGCGCAGGGCCGTTGGGGTCGACGTTGCGGTCGTTCAGGTCCTGACCGGCACAGAAGCCGCGTCCTGCGCCGGTGAGCAGCAGGCAGCGAACGGTGTCGTCGCGCTCGGCCTGTTTCAGGCACTCGGCCAGCTGCTGGTGCATCACGTCGTTAAAGCTGTTCAGACGCTCTGGACGGTTCAGCGTAAGGGTCATCACGCCCTGTTCTACATGACTGAGAATAAATTCCACAATTAGCGTCCTTTAAAGTCGGGGGTGCGTTTTTGTAAGAAGGCGTCGATGCCTTCCCGGCGGTCTTCGGTGGCAGAAAGCAGCGTAAACAGCTGGCGCTCCTGGGCCAGACCGGCCTGGAGCGGCACCTCCTGGGACTGGCGCAGCGCCTGCTTCGCCGCCTGCAGCGCCAGCGGCGAGTGGCGCGCCATCAGGGCCGCCTGCTTCAGGGCATACTCCAGCGTCAGCGCCGCCGGGAAAACATCGCTCACCAGCCCGGCGTTCAGCGCCTGCCCGGCGGAAATGCTCTCGCCGGTCAGCACCATTTTGCTGGCCAGGGATTTCCCGACGCTGCGGATAAGACGCTGGGTGCCGCCCGCGCCGGGCATGATGCCGAGCGTGATTTCCGGCAGGCCGAAACGGGCGTTGTCACCGGCAATCACCACGTCGCACAGCAGCGCCAGCTCGCAGCCCGCGCCCAGCGCGAAGCCATTCACGGCGGCGATCAGCGGTTTAGGAAACGCGTTGATTCGCGCCCACAGCTGCGGGCGAACATCGTTCAGAGTGGCAGGCAGGTCTTTCTCCGCCATTTCGTTGAGATCGGCCCCGGCGGCAAAGCAGCGCTCGCTGCCGTAAATCACGCAGACGGCGATGTCGGCATCCACAGCGGCGGCCTCAAGCTGTTCCGCAAGCTGGGTCAACAGCGCGTTGTTGAGGGCGTTGCGCGCCGCCGGACGGTTCAGCGTCAGCTGCAGCACGCGGCCATGACGGGTAATAATCAGTTCGCTCATGCCATCCCCTTCGCGTCAAAGTCGACGATCACGTCGGCGGTTAACGGCAGCGACTGGCAGCTCAGCACATACCCGGCGGCCAGCTCGTCCGGCTCCAGGCTGTAGTTGGTCGCCATGTCCACCTTGCCGCGCAGCACTTTGCATTTGCAGGTGGCGCACACGCCGCCCTTGCAGGCATACGGCAGATCCGCTCCCTGACGCAGGGCGGCATCCAGAATGCTTTCGTCGTCCGCCGTCAGGGTGATTTCACGGTCGCGCCCGTCCTGGCGAACGGTCACTTTCTGGCCTTCTGCCTGCACGTGCGCCGCGCGCTTAACGGTGATTCCGGAGGTGTTAAAGCGCTCAAGGTGAATGGATTTCTCCGGCATCCCCAGCGCCTTCAGCGTGGCTTCCGCGTCATCCATCATTGCAGACGGGCCGCAGATAAACGCCTCGTCATACTGGCGGAAGTTGATCAGGGTTTTCGCCAGCGCCTGCAGCTTTTCCCCGTCGATGCGGCCATAGAGCAGGTCGCTGTCCAGCCGCTCCTGGCTGAAGATGGAGAGCAGCTGAAGCCGCTGCGGGTATTTGTCCTTCAGGTCCGCCAGCGCCTGGCGGAACATCATGCTCTGGCTGCTGCGGTTGCCGTAGATCAGGGTGAAATGGCTGTTGGGTTCGGTCACAAGCGTCGCGGAGATAATCGCCAGCATCGGGGTAATCCCGGAGCCTGCCGCAATCGCCAGGTAGTGGCCTTCGCGTTCGGCCCGGGGCTGGTAGCCAAACTGCCCCTGGGGAACCATCACCTCCAGCGCCATGCCCGCTTTGATCTCATCCCGGGCATAGCGGGAGAAGCGCCCGCCCTCAATCGCTTTGACCGCCACGCTGATTTCGCCCGGGGCGGTACTTCGGCAGATGGAGTAGCAGCGGCGCAGCTCGTCCCCGCCAAGCGTCGTTTTTAACGTCAGGTGCTGGCCGGGACGGAAGCGGTAGGCCTCCTGCAGGGCCTGCGGCACCGCAAAGGTGATGGTCACCGCGTCGCGGGTTTCGGGTTCCACTTTTGCCACTGTTAATGAATGAAACGTTGTCATGGCAGCCTCAAATACATTTGAAATAGTCGAAGGGCTCACGGCAGGAATTGCAGCGGTAGAGCGCTTTGCAGGCCGTCGAGCCAAATTCACTGATAAGCGCGGTGTCGGTGCTGGCGCAGCGCGGGCAGCTCACCTCCACCGGGGCGTGCGCGTGACAGCTATGCCCCACGGGCGGACTGATGCCGTACGCCCGCAGGCGCTCGCGCGCGTCCGGGGTCATCCAGTCGGTGGTCCAGGCGGGTTCAAGCTGGAGCACAATGTGCACCGGGGTAAAGCCGTGCGCGGTCATCGCCTCGCGGATCGCCCCCAGCAGGTGTTCCGTCGCCGGGCAGCCCGAGTAGGTGGGCGTGAAGCCGATAACCCAGCCTTCACCCTGCGCCTTCACGCTGCGCACCAAGCCTAAATCGGTGATGGTTAACACCGGCACTTCCGGATCGGGGATCTGGCTTAACAGCGCCCAGATCTGCGGGATTTGCGCGGGCGCGATGTCGACGAGGCGTTGCATAGCATTCTCCTTTACCACTGCTGACCGGGATACGCGCGCTGGAGATACTGCATTTCCGCCAGCATCGGGCCCAGATGTTCGGTGTGCAGCCCCTGCTTGCCCCCGGTGCGGTACGCCACCTCGGCGGGCACCTGCAGGCAGGCTTCATTCAGACCGGCATACACTTCGCTTTCCCACGGCTGGCGCAGGAGGCGCGGGTCAACCGCCACGCCGGACTCAATCAGCTCAAGCTCGACCTCATCGGCGTCAAACAGCTCGGCCGTAAAACGCCACAGGCTGTCGATGGCCTGCTGCATTTTCTGCGCGGAGGTTTCGGTCCCGTCGCCCAGCCGCACCAGCCAGCCGCGGCTGAAGCGCAGGTGGTAGCGCGCCTCTTTAATCGCTTTGGCGGCAATGGCGGCAAGCTGGCCGTCGCGGCTTTGGGCCAGGCGTTCATACAGCGCCACGTTCCAGGCATCCATCAGGTACTGGCGGGCAATGGTGTCGGCGAAGCTGCCGTTCGGCTGCTCCACCAGCAGGACGTTGCGGAACTGGCGCTCGTCGCGGCCAAACGCCAGCGTGTCCTCATCGCCCTGGCCTTCCCGCTCCGCGGCATAGGTCAGGAAATTGCGCGCCTGGCCCAGCAGGTCGAGACCGATATTGGCGAGCGCGAGGTCGATCTCCAGCTCCGGCGCGTGGCCGCACCAGGCGCCGAGACGCTGAGAAAGCACCAGACCGTTGTCGCCCAGACGCAGGGCATAGGCAGTCACTGAATTCATTCTTTGCCTCACATATGCTCGATGCCGTCAGGGATCGTGTAGAACGTCGGGTGGCGGTAAACCTTGCTTTCCGCCGGGTCGAAGAACTCGCCGCTCTCTTCCGGCTGGGAGGCGACAATCTCGCTCGCCTTCACCACCCAGATAGAACACCCTTCGCTGCGGCGGGTATAGGCATCACGCGCATTTTCCAGCGCCATGCGATCGTCGGCGGCATGCAGGCTGCCCACGTGACGGTGGGACAACCCCTGTTTGCTGCGTACGAACACTTCGTACAGCGGCCAGCAGACATTGCTCATGGTTATTTCCTCTTAAGCGGCCTGACGGGCGCGCTGTTTTTCGGCGTGCGCCAGCGCGGCTTCCCGCACCCACGCGCCCTCTTCCCAGGCTTTACGTTTCGCGGCCAGGCGTTCGTGGTTGCAGATGCCGCGCCCGTTAATGACCTCATCAAACTCGTGCCAGTCGATCTCGCCGAAGCGATAATGACCGCTCTCTTCATCAAAATGCAGGTCGGGATCGGGCACCGTCATGCCCAGCATCTCCACCTGCGGCACCGTGTTGTCGACAAAGCGCTGGCGCAGCTCGTCGTTGCCAAAGCGTTTGATTTTCCAGGCCAGGCTGCGGGCGCTGTTCGGCGAATTGTCGTCGTTCGGCCCGAACATCATCAGCGCGGGCCACCAGAAGCGGTTGATGGCATCCTGCAGCATCTGGCGCTGAGCCTCGCTGCCCTGCGCCAGCGCCATGCAGGCTTCAAAGCCCTGACGCTGGTGGAAGCTCTCTTCTTTACAGATTTTCACCATCGCGCGGGCATACGGACCGTAGGAGGTGCGGCACAGCGCCACCTGGTTGACGATGGCCGCGCCGTCCACCAGCCAGCCGATCACGCCGATATCGGCCCAGCTCAGGGTCGGATAGTTGAAGATGGAGGAGTATTTCATCTTGCCGTCGAGCATCTTCTGGTAGATGTCTTCCCGTGCGCAGCCCAGCGTTTCCGCCGCGCTGTAGAGGTAAAGCCCGTGTCCGGCTTCGTCCTGCACCTTCGCCAGCAGGATTGCCTTACGGCGCAGCGTCGGGGCGCGGGCGATCCAGTTCCCTTCCGGCAGCATGCCGACAATTTCGGAGTGCGCATGCTGGCCAATCTGGCGGATCAACGTCTTACGGTAGGCGTCAGGCATCCAGTCCTGAGGCTCAATCGCCGTCTCCTGCGCTATGCGCTGCTCAAACCGTTGTTCTTGCGTCACGTCATCACCTTTATGATTCGTTAGTTTGCAAATTAAAGCGTAATGTTGAATCACTTTGTTTTTTAAAAGTTACACAAAGGTTAAATATAACCCCAAGAATTGTTTCCTTGTTTTGTGATGCTGCTCGCAAGGCTTTTGCTGAAAGCCTTGATAAGCGGGCCTTGGTATTCTGTGATTCATCCATCCAGATCACATCGTTAACAATTCATTAAAAACTCGGCTTGATTTTTATGATTCATAATCAAACTATTAATGGGTAAACCACGTAACATTTGGAGATAAGCGATGCAGCAGTTAGCCAGCTTCTTGTACGGCACCTGGCAGTCTGGCCGGGGCCGCGAACGCACTATTCATCACGCCATCAGTGGCGAAGCGCTGTGGAGCGTGACCAGCGAAGGGCTGGACATGGCGGCCGCCCGTCGCTATGCGATTGAGCGCGGCGGCGAAGCGCTTCACGCGATGACCTTTATCGAACGCGCAGCCATGCTGAAGGCGGTGGCAAAGCACCTGCTTAGCGAGAAAGAGACGTTTTATGCCCTGTCCGCCCAGACCGGGGCGACGAAAGCAGACAGCTGGGTCGATATCGAAGGCGGCATCGGCACCCTCTTCACTTACGCCAGCCTGGGCAGCCGCGAGCTGCCGGATGACACCGTGTGGCCGGAAGACGAGCCGATCCCGCTGTCGAAAGAAGGCGGCTTTGCCGCGCGTCACGTTCTGACCTCGAAGTCCGGCGTGGCGGTGCACATCAACGCCTTTAACTTCCCCTGCTGGGGAATGCTGGAAAAACTGGCCCCGACCTGGCTTGCCGGGATGCCCGCCATTATCAAACCCGCTACCGCCACCGCACAGGTGACGCAGGCGATGGTGAAATCCATCGTGGAAAGCGGACTGGTGCCGGACGGCGCCATCAGCCTGATCTGCGGCGGCGCGGGCGATCTGCTGGACCAGCTCGACAGCCAGGACGTGGTCACCTTTACGGGCTCCGCCAGCACCGGGCAAAGCCTGCGCGTGCACCCGAATATTGTGGCGAATGCCATTCCGTTCACGATGGAAGCCGACTCCCTGAACTGCTGCGTGCTGGGGGAAGACGTCACGCCGGAGCAGCCGGAATTTGCCCTGTTCATTCGGGAAGTGGTGCGCGAGATGACCGCCAAAGCCGGGCAGAAATGTACGGCCATTCGCCGCATTATCGTCCCGCAGAGCCAGATTGACGCCGTGAGCCAGGCGCTGGTTGCCCGCCTGGAAAAGGTGGTGGTGGGCGACCCGGCGCAGGAAGGGGTAAAGATGGGCGCGCTGGTCAACGCCGAACAGCGCGCGGACGTGCAGGAGAAAGTGGATCACCTGATCGCCGCAGGCTGCCAGGTCCGCCTGGGTGGCAAAGCGGATTTGCAGACCGCGGGCGCGTTCTTCCCGCCGACCCTGCTGTTCTGCCCGCAGCCGGATGAAACCCCTGCCGTCCACGCAACGGAGGCTTTCGGGCCGGTCGCGACCCTGATGCCGTATCGCAACGCACAGCACGCAATGCAGCTTGCCCGCGCGGGCGGCGGCAGCCTGGCAGGCACGCTGGTCACCGCAGACCTGGACATTGCCCGCCAGTTTATTCTCGGCGCGGCGCGCGCCCATGGGCGTATTCAGATCCTCAACGAGGAAGCCTCGAAAGAATCCACCGGCCACGGTTCCCCGCTGCCACAGCTAGTGCACGGCGGTCCCGGACGTGCGGGCGGCGGCGAAGAGCTTGGCGGCCTGCGCGCGGTGAAGCACTACCTGCAGCGCACCGCGATTCAGGGCAGCCCGACGATGCTGGCGGCCATCGGCAAGCAGTGGGTGCGTGGCGCAGCGGTGCAGGAAGATCGCGTGCATCCGTTCCGCAAATACTTTGAGGAGCTGCAGCCGGGCGACAGCCTGCTGACGCCGCGCCGCACCCTGACGGAAGCGGACATCGTGAATTTTGCCTGCCTGAGCGGCGACCACTTTTACGCCCATATGGACAAGATCGGCGCGGCAGAGTCGATCTTTGGCGAGCGCGTGGTGCACGGCTACTTCCTGATTTCCGCCGCGGCAGGGCTGTTCGTTGATGCGGGCGTTGGGCCTGTCATTGCCAACTACGGCATGGAAAACCTGCGCTTTATCGAGCCGGTTAAACCGGGCGATACCATTCAGGTGCGTCTGACCTGCAAGCGTAAAACGCTGAAGAAACAACGCAGTGCCGAGGAAAAACCAACCGGCGTAGTGGAATGGGCGGTTGAGATCTTCAACCAGCACCAGCAGGCCGTGGCGCTCTACTCCATCCTGACGCTGGTGGCGCGCCAGCAGGGGGATTTCTGACACCTTCCCTTCACCACCTTTCCTGCCGGGTGGCGCGATGCCTACCCGGCCTACGACGACCAGCCGGGGTGTGACATCGCCCCGCTCTTTTTTTAACCTGGCAAGACTGGCAAATAATCTGGCAGATGCAGGCAAACGCTTTTCTCAGGCGCCTGTCAGGATAAGGCTGTCACAACACAATAAACACAACAAGATGAGGTCTACGATGGGAAGCAATTCTTCTTTTTCTGCCCGTAGAACGGCGCTGGCTATGGCCGTTGCGCTGTGTTGCGCCTGGCAATCCCCTGTTTTCGCCCACGGCAGCGAGGCGCATATGGTCCCGATGGACAAAACACTGAAGGACTTTGGCGCGGACGTGCAGTGGGATGATTACGCACAGATGTTCACGATTGCGAAAGACGGCGCCTTTGTGAAGGTCAAACCGGGCGCTAAAACCGCCATCGTCAACGGGAAAACCCTCAAGCTCGAGGTGCCGGTGGTGATGAAAGGCAAGAAAGCCTTTATCTCTGACAGCTTCATCAATGATGTTTTCCAGTCCGGTCTTGACCAGACTTTCCAGGTTGAAAAACGCCCTCACCCGCTGAACGCGCTGACGGCGGACGAAATTAAGCAAGCCGTTGAGATTGTCAAAGCCTCGGCGGATTTTAAACCAAATACCCGCTTTACCCAGATTGCCCTTGCTGAGCCAGAGAAAGCCAAAGTGTGGGACTTTGTGCTTAACGGTACGGCTGTGGATGCCCCGCGTCAGGCAAAGATTGTGATGCTCGATGGGAAGCACGTTATCGAAAGCCTGGTGGATCTGAAGGATAAAAAAATCCTGCGCTGGGAGCCGGTGAAAGACGCGCACGGCATGGTGCTGCTGGATGATTTCACTGCGGTGCAGCAGATCGTTAACGAGAGCACGGAGTTTGCCGAGGTGCTTAAAAAACACGGCATCACCGACCCGAAAAAAGTGATTACCACGCCGCTGACCGTGGGCTATTTCGACGGTAAAGACGGTCTGAAGCAGGAAGATCGCCTGCTGAAGGTGGTGAGCTATCTCGACGTCGGCGACGGCAACTACTGGGCGCACCCGATTGAAAACCTGGTGGCCGTGGTCGATCTTGAACAGAAAAAGATCCAGAAGATTGAGGAAGGTGCCGTTGTTCCGGTTCCGATGACGCCGCGCCCCTACGATGGCCGCGACCGTATAGAGACGCCGAAAAAACCGCTCGACATCATTGAGCCGGAAGGCAAGAACTACACCATTACCGGCGATATGGTGCACTGGCAGAACTGGGATTTCCACCTGAGCCTGGACTCCCGCGTCGGCCCGATGATTTCGACCGTCACGTATAACGACAACGGCAAAAAGCGTCAGATTATGTATCAGGGGTCGCTCGGCGGCATGATCGTTCCTTACGGCGATCCGGACGTGGGCTGGTACTTCAAGGCCTATCTTGATTCCGGCGACTACGGCATGGGCACCCTGACCTCGCCGCTGGTGCGCGGTAAAGACGTGCCGTCCAACGCGGTGATGCTCAACGAAACCATCCCGGATTACACCGGCGCGCCGATGGAGATCCCGCGCGCGATAGCGATTTTCGAACGCTACGCGGGGCCGGAATATAAGCATCAGGAGATGGGCCAGCCTAACGTCAGCACCGAGCGCCGCGAACTGGTAGTGCGCTGGGTGAGTACCGTGGGCAACTACGATTACATCTTCGACTGGGTGTTTCATGAAAATGGCACCATCGGCATTGATGCCGGCGCGACGGGTATCGAGGCGGTGAAAGGCGTTCAGGCGAAAACCATGCACGACGCCACCGCCAAAGATGACACTAAATACGGTACGCTGATCGACCACAACATCGTGGGCACCACGCACCAGCACATCTACAACTTCCGTCTTGATATGGACGTGGACGGCATCAACAACAAGCTGGTGGCCATGGATCCGGAAGTGAAGCCGAATACCGCCGGGGGCCCGCGCACCAGCACCATGCAGATTAATCAGTACGATATTGATACCGAGCAGCAGGCGGCACAGAAGTTCGACCCGGGCACGATTCGACTGCTGAGCAACACCAGTAAAGAGAACCGCATGGGCAACCCGGTCTCATACCAGATTATCCCTTACGCGGGGGGCACGCACCCGGTGGCGACCGGCGCGAAATTCGCGCCGGACGAGTGGATCTACCATCGCCTGAGCTTTATGGACAAACAGCTGTGGGTGACCCGTTATCATCCGGATGAGCTCTACCCGGAAGGGAAATTCCCGAACCGCTCCATCCACGACACGGGCCTTGGGCAGTACAGCAAGGATAACGAGTCGCTGAACGATCAGGATGACGTGGTCTGGATGACCACCGGCACCACCCACGTGGCGCGCGCGGAGGAGTGGCCGATCATGCCGACGGAATGGGTGCATACCCTGCTTAAACCGTGGAATTTCTTCGACGAGACGCCAACGCTCGGGAAGAAAAAAGACGAAAAATAACCATCCGCCGGGCAATTGCCCGGTTTTTTTTGCCCTGGCGTTTGAGGATCGTCCTGGCTTGCTTATAGTTACTGATATCTCACCTGCATGATTTATCCCCCGGACGGGAAAGGGCTTTATGGAAAAAAGAAAAAAACCGACGCTGGAACGGGCAACCTGGCCAACGCGCCAGGCCATGGTCATGCATGGACTGGCGATGAACCTGCCGTGGCTGGCCTTCGTCAATATCAGCTTCGCGGTGATGATTCTGCTGCGACACGTTCTGCTTAAGGCCAGCGATCCTCTTTATCCCCACTCGCCGCAGCTGACGAGAATCGTCGATGCCTCCATGCTCGGTATTATCATCCTCTCGGCTGCGCTGATCCTTATGGCCTGGCGGCGCATCGCCGGCATCAGCGTGGTGTTGTTTATCTGCAGCGCCATCTGGTCGGTCTCCTGCTTCTGGTTTATCACCCAGCTGCTGCTGCCGCACGTCTGGCCGCTGTGCGTTATTCTGTTACTCGCCGGTTTGACGGCGCTCTATTTTTACCCTGAAGGGCTGCTTGCCTTTGTGCTCCCGCTCTGGATCACCCTGCCGATAGCAAGCTGGATACGAAACGATGGTCTCAACCTTCACTTCGTTGTTATCTGGAGCGTCTTTACGCTGATCCTGATCTGCGGGCGTTTTATTCTGCTGAGCTGGTTTGACGAAGCCTGGCGACGTAACCAGCAGAATCAGCTGCTGATTTCGCGGCTGGATGCGCTGGCGCATCAGGACCCGTTAACCAAAACCGCCAATCGACGGAAAATGGAGGTGGTGCTGGAGAACGCGGTTGAGCAGAAGAAGCCCTTCTCGCTGATTATGCTGGATATCGACTACTTCAAGCGCTACAACGACACCTACGGGCACCAGGCGGGTGACGACTGTCTGACGCGCGTGGCGCGCGTGCTTAAGCAGTCGGTGCGCACACCTGAGGATGTGGTGTCACGCTACGGCGGCGAAGAGTTTCTGGTGATTCTGTTTAATTGCCCGGAGAACATCGCTGAAAAGGTCGCCCTGCGTATCCAGGACGGCCTTCGCGCAGAGGCCATACCGCACGGCGCCTCGACGGTCAGCGACCATGTCACCGTGAGCATGGGGATTGCGGGGATGGCGGGGGGACTCGCGGGCACCGAGATTATCGCCCGCGCCGATGCGGCGCTGTATCGGGCGAAAGAGGCCGGGCGGGATCGGTGGTCGCTGTAGATAAAAGCCGGGTGGCGCTGCGCTTACCCGGCCTACGGTTCGAGTCGTTGTAGGCCGGGTAAGGCGTAGCCGTCACCCGGCTTGCTTTTTAATACCGCACGCACACCGACTTGGTTTCACACCAGCCGTCCAGCCAGTCCGGACCGAAGTCACGCCCTGTCCCGGACTGCTTCATCCCGCCGAACGGCAGGTTGGCGTCGATCAGCGTATGGCTGTTCACCCACACGGTGCCCGCCTGCAGCCTGTCGGTGTACTCCAGCGCCTTGCTGATATTCTGCGTCCAGACGCTGGCCGTCAGGCCATATTCGGTGTCGTTTGCCAGCTGGAGCGCCTCTTCCCCGTCGGCGACGCGTACCAGGTTGACCACCGGACCGAATACTTCTTCGCGGGTGAGCCGCAGCGAGGCATCCGGGTTCACCACCAGCGTCGGCGACACGTAATAGCCTTTGCCCTCCGGACCACGGTTACCGACGATCAGCTCCGCGTTGCGCGACGTCGCCTCATCAAGGAAGGACTGCACCTTGTCGCAGTGCGCACGCGACACCAGCGGGTTGATAAAGGCCTCCGGCGACATGCCCGGCCCGACGCTCAGGGATTTCACCGCCTGTTCGAACCCGCCGACCAGCGTGTCAAACAGCGGCGCCTCTATGTAGATACGCGAGCTGGCCGCGCACACCTGCCCCTGGTTCAGGAAGCTGCCGGTCATCAGGCCTTCGATCACCCACGCCGGGTCCGCATCCTTGAGTACAATTGCCGGGTTTTTCCCGCCGAGCTCCAGGGTCACGCCGGTGAGCGTATCCGCCGCCGCGCGGGCAATTTGCTTACCCGTCGCCGTTGAGCCGGTAAAGCTCACCTTCGCGATATGCGGGTGCGAGGTCAGCGCTGCGCCACACACCGCGCCGCTGCCGGTCACCACATTGAACACCCCGTCCGGGATGCCCGCTTCACTGGCGAGTTCCGCCACGCGCAGCAGGGTCAGCGGCGTGGTTTCCGACGGCTTAATGACGATAGAGCAGCCCGCGGCCAGCGCTGGCATCACTTTCCACATGCCAATCATCAGCGGGAAGTTCCAGGGCACAATTCCGGCCACCACGCCAGCCGGCTCTTTACGCGTCCACGCCTGATAGCGTGCCCCCTGCGGTAGCGGGATGGAGAGATCGAGGGTTTTGCCCGCAATTTTGGTGGTCAGCCCGGCGGTATAGCGCATCCAGTTCAGGGTGCAGCCGACTTCAAAGGCACGGGAGATGTTGATGGACTTGCCCTGCTCCAGCGTTTCAAGCTGAGCCAGCTCCTCGCCGTGCTGTTCGACGAGATCGGCGAAATGGAGCAGGATCCGCTCGCGCTCCGCCGGGAGCTTTCCGGCCCAGGTACGGGCCACAAAGGCGCGCCAGCCGGACATGACGGCACGATCAACGTCGTCGACGCTGGCATCGGCAGTTGAGGCAATCACCTCGCCCGTGGCCGGGTTGTAGACATTAAGCCGCTTTTCACTGTCCGACGCGGCCTGACGCCCTTCAATCCACAGGCCATGCTGTCGGTCTAAAAATTGTTGCACGGCAGGCTGAATAGCCACCAGTGATTCAGACATAGGATACTCCTTCGTTATTCTTCGCAGGGTGTTCATCCAGTCTAAGAGGGGTTTTGCATTCTCGCTTTTGTCTCTGTGACATTCGCTTTGCCACCTGTGACAGGCGCCGCAAATCGCGATAATTGGCGCTTATATCGCTGTTACCGGTGAGTGTTCTTTCCTATAGTCAGCCTCATAGCTCTGACAAAATGCAACACAAATGCAACAATGCGAAAACGTTGACGGTGCAGTGAGAGAAACGATGGCGTGTGCAAGCGAGCAGGAACAGTATCAGCAGTGGCTGGCGCAAATTAACCAGGTTTGCGGGCGTTTTAACGCGCAGCCCACCGGGGGCAGATTCTACGGCGAGCTGGAGACCAGCTATGCGCGCAGCCTGAAGCTCAGCACCGTCACCGCTGGCGGTGTCAACCTGTTCCGCTCCCGTGAGGAGATCAAACAGAGTAACGATGCCTGGTTCTATACCGTGTTTCAGCTCGAAGGCAGCGCGGAGATTGAGCAGGATGACCGTCGCGCGGTACTCAGAACCGGGGATATCACGCTGATTGACGCCTCACGCCCCTGCTCGATCAACTGGCAGGAAAAATCCCGCCAGATTTCGCTCCTGGTTCCCCGTCAGATTATTGAGCAGCAGTGCCGTTTTCAGGAGATAAGCTGCGCCACCGCTCTTTCCCGCACGCTGCCCACGGTGCAGCTGAGCCATCGCCTGTTGATGGAGAGCATGAGCAATGCCAGCCTGAGTGACCGGGAGAGTGAAGCGGCGCTCGAAGCGATGATCTGCCTGCTGCGCCCCGCTTTCCAGCAGCGCGAAATCATTCAGCCGCGTAAGGAGCGCCAGTTCCAGCATGTGGTGGCGCTGATTGACGACCATATTCAGTCTGAATCGCTGCGCCCGGAATGGATTGCCGCCGAAAGTGGTATGTCCGTGCGCAGCCTCTATCGTATGTTTGCCGAGAAGGGGCTGGTGGTCGCGCAGTACATTAAAAACCGCCGCCTGGATCGCTGCGCGGAGGTGCTGCGCGCAGCCGGTGATGACGAAAAGCTGGCGGGCATTGGCTACAGCTGGGGGTTCACCGACCATAGCCATTTTTCAACGGCGTTTAAGCAGCGCTTTGGCGTTTCGCCGGGTGAATACCGCAGGCGCTACCGCTAGCTATTTTTTCAGCCATTTTCCGTTAATGCCCTTCACATACTCGCCCGGCTGGGCGCGGGCAACCAGTTTTTGCCCTGCCATTTTGGCCACTTCATCGACCGGCAAATTATTGCTGTCAGCCAGCTTCTGGTAGCTTTCCGTGCGCGCCGCGTTGATGCGATTGACCAGCGCCAGCGTTTCGGCATCCTGTTGAATCGGAGCCAGATAACCGCTGAGGGTTTCCCCCACGCGCCCCTGGGCCCGGGCATCGTTGAGGGCGAGCGTAGCCGCCTGTACGTTCATCCCCAGCGCCAGCAAAATCAGAGCTACTCGTTTCATGGCATCCTCAGAACAGATCGCTGCGCGATTTCAGCAGGGTTTCAACGTCTTTATCGACCTTAATGTGGATCTCATGTTCGATTTTGACATTCATGTTGATGGTAATCGGCTCCTTTGGCGCAGCGACTTCAATGCGCGGCGTACAGCCGGACAGTAGCGCGGCAACGGCAACGGTGAGCGCACCAGCCATCTTTTTCATTGTTGTTCCTCACTTTCCTTGCCAGTCGAACTGCGGAGACCGGGTATCGCCGCGTGTTGCTCAAACCAGGTTTGCAGGTTGTCTCCAAAACGCAGGCTGCGCCAGAGGGTAAAGACATTCTCGTCATGGGTATAGTTCAGGTTGACGGAGCTGCTTTTGCCATCGACCCGGCTGGTCCCCTTGATGGTCGCCTGCATGGTTAATTCACCCAGATTATCTAAATTGATTCTCGTCCACGAACGCGAAATTTCCATGTAGCGGAGCCAGTTAATCGCGGCGCCCGCGACCATATTGTCTTTCACGATGGCGTCGGCCGTATCTTTGTCGATGCGAAGCGTCATTGGCCCCGGGTTGGTCAGCCAGCCATCCTTAATGATCCATTTTTCGTTGTCCAGCCAGAACGGCAGCGCCCCGCTGACCGGCCCCGACATGGCGAACTGTTTCGGATTGACGGCGCTAATCAGCTCGCTCGAGGAGATATTGTCCACCCGCAGCAGGGCCGGATCGTGCTGCGGCATTCGCAGCTGCTGCATGGTGATCTTCCCGCCGAGGGTTTCCACCTTCACGTTGGTGAGCAGCAGCGGATTGTCCTCCGTCCAGGGATAATCGCCCTGTAAATCCGCAGTAATGTTGCGCGCGGTCACCAGGTTTACCACTTCACCGATGCGCAACGTGACCGGACCGCGCGTGCCCAGAGACCAGGTGCCCTCGCTGAAGCGGAACGGCAGCACAAAATCGACGCCGTTAATCTGGTTGTCGGGCATCCAGGCGCTGCCGGATTTCAGCACCCCATGCCCGCCCGCTTCAAAGCCCTGATCGGCCGCCGCCGAGAAGGCGACCTGCGCATAAAGCTCCCCGTCGCGCAGCGTCATTTTCCAGTCCGGCGGAATAAGCGGCTGGAATACGGTGAGGGACTGTTTCGGCCACCAGGCCTGCCCGCGAAGGCGCACGCCATCCCAGCGTCCGTTCACCTGTACCGGGCCGATGTTGTCCGCATGGAGGTCACCCTTAAACTGAAAAATCGTCGGGTCGGTGCCGTCGACGCTGAAGGTCAGGACCGAGGGCGGCAACACGCTGCCGCCGGAGAAACGGGTTTGCCCTGCGTTGAGCGACAACGCCCCACTGAAGGTTGGTTTTTCGGCATCGCGCAGCCAGCGTACAGGCCGATCAAGCACCAGACGCGGCGTGCTGACCTCCATCGTACCGTACTGAAGCTTGTCAAAGCCGGTGGAGAGCGCCGTCAGCTCAATAAGGTTGTCGCGCCACTCGCCTTTCCCGGCGACATCCCAGCGGGCATGCATCGGCGTAAAGCCGCCTTTGCCCCAGTAGCGCCACTGCCACAGGCCGTTATCGGGTAAAAAGTCGTTGGCCTGACCGTCCAGGTGGAGTTCAAAATCGCCCATCTCGTTTTCATGGGCGCGCAGAATCGCCTGTAAACGACCGTCCACCCCCTTCCGGGTGAGCTTCACGCCCGCCAGCGGCCAGCGGATTTCATCGATATCGAGCGAGTCAATGATGCGCCCGCGCGAGCGAAGCAGCGCGCCCGGCTCAAAGGCGAGCTGCGGTTCATACAGGCTGCCGGTCAGTTTTGCCGGTAACTTGGCGTAAAGAATGAGATCGTTTTGCTTCGCCTCGCCGCTCAGGTGCAGGGGCATGTCGCTGTTTTCCATGCTGAGCCTGCCGGGCCCAATATTCAGTACCGCGTTGCCTTTACCCGCATCGCCTTGCGTCAAGACGTTCAGTCGTCCGGTCAGGGTGGCTTTCTCCAGCCCCTGCTGCCAGTTGTCGGCGCGAAGGGACACCCGTCCGCTCAGCGGCATACCCGAGAGATCCCAGTTCCAGCGCCCGTCGCTGATGTTGAGCTGTTGCGCCGTGATCTGCCACGGCAGGTCGAGAAGCGGATCGGGGTTGTCTCTCGCCATCACCACCAGCTGTCCCTGATTGTCTTCCCAGTCGAGATCGGCATCGACCAGAGACGTTAACTGTGGCACGTTAAAGGTCGCCACCGCGTGGCCTTTCACCGGCACGCCGTCCGGCACCAGCGGCAGGGTAAACTCGCCCACCAGCTTAATCGGCTGCGGCTGATCCGGGAGCTGAACATCGAACTGGCTGACCGAGAGCGTCTGACCGCGAAGCGTGCCTTTAATGCTGACCTGCTCACCTTTATAGGCGATCTCCTGGCTGGAGGGGGTTAGCGACGCCTGCAGCTCGCCCTGCCACTGCTGCCAGGGCGACAGCGTCAGGCGGTGAATCGTGAGCCAGGTATTGGGTAACACAGCCTGCCATTGTGCCAGCGTTTTCGGGGCGACCGTTGAGGGCGCCGACTGGGGAATTTTGCTCAGGCAGACGGTGTTAAGATCCAGCGCGCCGATATCCAGCTTCCAGCGGCTGGGGTGTGACAGCGTCACGTTATCGATGCGGGCAATTTCGCAGTCTTCCACCAGATAGCGAAGATCGGGGATCACCAGCGCGCGGCGAGTCAGTTTCGGACTCTCTTCGAACGCGATGCGCGTCCCGACGGGAAGCCAGATCCCGGCGAGCGTCGGTACCCACTGAGCGAGCGTCATCAGCAGCGTCAGCGGCAACAATATGAACAGCAGTAAAAGCGCAAGAGCGGCTTTGTATTTACCCTTCATGGGCAGTTAATATCCTGATTTAGCGAAAGAATTAAGCCGGCAGTGCCGATCATTGTCGCATGTTTAGCGGTTGAGTTGAAGTTGACGCCAAGTTAAGAATAGATGCTGTAATAGTAAGCGGTAATTTTTTTGCTATGCGTAACCTAAAGAATAAAGTTTCGGTTCAATTGGTTACGCATAAGTTCAAGAATAATCGCAGAGCAGATTTGCGACATTAATACCTATTCCGTGGCATTGCCAGCAGGTAAAGCATGGCGAATATCAATGACCCCCAATACACCGAGTCGTACCGCCAGGGATCAAAATCAATATGTAAAAAACCGCTAACAAACTCATAGCCGTTGGCAAAAACGTTAATTTGAATGGCTGCGATGGCTATCACAAATAGCGTATAGGCAATGAACAGAGGATATTTATGAAGCCTGTTGACCTTGAGTTTCCCGAGGTACAACAAGAAAAAAACGACAATAGATACAATAAAATAGCATACGGCAGGTAGAATCGGTGGGGTTAATGACAACTCGAATTGTTCCGACATAATTAATTCTCTTTAGCTATCTGGTACATCTGCCAACCTGTGACGCTTCCACTTGTTAAATCCAGAGCCATCGCTGTTTTAGAAGCCTCTTGCCATCCTCTGATATAATCAGATTCAATGTTGCGAAACAGACTCCAGGATTTTTCTCGGGGAGCCAGTACTCTCCTGCCCGCGCCATAGGCTGATAAAGAGATATCAACTACTCCATAGACAATATCAGCTTCATTATTCCCATAGCCGAGTTTCGCTGCTACGTAACGATAAGCATCTCTTAGCGTGCCAGACCGATCTTCACGATAAAGAAGATAGTATCCATTTTCATACATGTTGTTTAGCCCATGAGTAATCATAGGTGCACCATACGCAGCACAGGCCAGACCCAGCGAACCGACGCATAAACTAGCGCCCCCATACACTTGCGCCCCACCGGCAACGAAACCGATCTGTTTAAGCGCTAAAGTCGTCGTTGTTGTTCGGTTTTTTTCAACAACAATAAATAACTTAGCTTTATTGAAGGTGAGTAAATCATCCTGTTCCTTAAGATGATGTATCTGTTCATCAAGTAATTGAATCCCGCCTGACCAGGTCAAGCAATGCGACTCGATCTCCCTTCTCAGGTGAGCAACAAGTTGTTGAGTTTCAAAAAACATACCAGCGGTACCATAAAGCAAATGCTTTGTGGCAATTCGCTGCGCAAGATTTTCAATCTCTAAGACTTTCTCTTCGAAATGACTTTTATCCCGATTATGGTTGTACATTCGGTCTCCCTGTCATTTTAAAATGATAGTAATAATACTACCTTCGATGTTAGGACATTCAAAGAGCTACGTCATTTTAACAGCTAAAGGTAGTCACATTTTCAAGCATTGGGAAACCACTTACCCAAACATACGCACTTGTTGTGACTTTAGTCTCCCCCATAGCCCCCTTAGAGTAAAACAAGCAGACATGTCGCTGGTGTCAGTCCCGCTTAAGAAATCGGTGGATATGAATATCATGGAGTTAGGGTGCACATATGCTCTAGAATAATTGATAGAACTTATTGAATTCAATAATATTTTAGAAATTGTAAGATAATTTTAATCATGCTAACGTGAATGCAAAATCACTGGAGAAAGTCTTATGAAACTCGCGGTATACAGCACAAAGCAGTACGACAAAAAGTATCTGCAACATGTTAACGAGGCTTACGGGTTTGAGCTTGAATTTTTCGACTTTCTGCTGTCCGAAAAAACCGCCAAAACGGCGCACGGCTGTGAAGGCGTCTGCATTTTCGTAAACGATGACGGCAGTCGCCCGGTGCTGGAAGAGTTGAAAAAACAGGGGGTGAAGTACATCGCCCTGCGCTGTGCGGGCTTCAACAATGTGGACCTCGACGCGGCAAAAGAGCTGGGTCTGAAGGTGGTGCGCGTTCCGGCGTACTCCCCGGAAGCGGTGGCTGAACATGCGATTGGCATGATGATGTCCCTCAACCGTCGTATTCACCGCGCTTATCAGCGCACCCGTGACGCCAACTTCTCGCTGGAAGGGCTGACCGGCTTTACCATGTACGGCAAAACCGCTGGCGTAATCGGCACCGGTAAAATTGGCGTGGCTGCCCTGCGCATTCTGAAAGGCTTTGGCATGCGTCTGCTGGCATTCGATCCGTACCCAAGCGCCGCAGCGCTGGATCTGGGCGTGGAGTACGTCGACCTGCCGACCCTGTTCTCGCAGTCCGACGTGATTTCCCTGCACTGTCCGCTGACTCCGGAAAACTATCACCTGCTTAACCAGGCGGCGTTTGACCAGATGAAGGATGGCGTGATGATCATCAACACCAGCCGCGGCGGGCTGGTTGATTCTCAGGCTGCTATCGAAGCCCTGAAGACCCAGAAGATTGGCGCGCTGGGGATGGACGTGTATGAGAACGAACGCGATCTGTTCTTTGAAGACAAGTCTAATGACGTCATCCAGGACGACGTGTTCCGTCGCCTCTCTGCCTGCCATAACGTGCTGTTTACCGGTCACCAGGCGTTTCTGACGGCCGAAGCGCTGATCAGCATTTCTGAAACCACGCTGGGGAACCTGCAGCAGCTGGAAAAGGGCGAAGCGTGCCCTAACGAGCTGGCTTAAGTGCTACGCCGGGTGGGCGGCTAAGCCTCACCCGGCGCGTTTGTTTCCCAGCTCCGGTGCGCAACGCGCCACCAGAGCAGGACGGCAGCCAGCGCAATCGCGCTCAGGACACTGAATGCCGTCGCAAACGAGTAATGACCTGCGATCGTCCCGGTTAATGCCGGACTCATGGATGCCCCTACTCCCTGCATCAACATCACCACGCTCTGCCCGGCATTGACGTGCCCGCTTCCGCGCAGCAGCACCACAATAAACGACGGTACGACGACACCCAGGATCCCGGCGGCCAGGCCGTCGAGAATTTGTACCGGGATCATCATTAACGGCGCATCCGTGGATGCCGCCAGCGCCGCACGCACCGGCATAACCAGCAGCGCCAACATAATCAAGCGCCAGTAGCCATAGTGTTCGATCCGGCGCGAGGCCCAGATGGCGACGGGGATCATCACGGCCTGGGAGATGATAACGGTGCCCGCCGCGTACAAACCGGGGTTGATCGAGGCGGGCGCGGCGGCCACCCTCATGCTCAGCATCGGCAGCAGCGCGGCGTTCGCCAGGTGGAACAGCAGCAGCGTCAACCCGGTCACAAACAGCGCCCGGTTTTTCATCAGCACCGCAAAACCGGGGACCGGCAGGCTCGCTGAAGAGGACAGCCCGCGCGCCGCGTCGTTATCGATATCGCTGTTGCGAATGGCAAGCAGCGCACACAGCGTTAGCAGCGTGGTGCTGGTCATCAGCAGGAAAATCCCGCCCACGCCCCAGTACCACGCAATGCCGCCCGCAATGAGCGCGGTGACAAAGTTGCCGCCGTGATTGAACGCCTCGTTTCTGCCCATCTGCGCGCTGAACCCGCCCTGCCCAGTCAACCCCAGCGTAATCCCGGCGATTAACGGCCCGACAAATGCCGCACAGATACCGGTGACGACTTGCGACACGGCGACAACGCCGCTCTGCTGGCTAAACCAGAGCAGAAGCGTGCTGAGCGTGATCAGAATGCACAGAAGCGCGAGCACAGCGCGCTTGTTGCGGGAGGTGTCGGTGATGAATCCCGCCGGCAGCGTGGCCAGTAACCCCGCCAGCCCGCCGGCCGTCATCAGGATGCCGATATCATCAGGGGTCCAGTGGCGTTCGGTCAGGAAAATACCGAGAAAAGGCCCCAGACCATCACGAACATCAGCAATGAAAAAACTTGTCAGGCATAACGCCCGCAGCGAACGAAGAGACATACTTCCTGCCTTGCCTGTTATTGCCTGAAATAAGCAAAATGCAGTATACCGGGTATTTTTGAAAATCAGATGACGTCTGAAAAATATTCCCTGCAAACTTAAACAATACATCAAGGGCGCTGTTTTTTTACTTTACTCATTATTGCGCCTGCTTATACTGGCAAAAATTTTCACAGGAGTCCTTCGTTGGAAAGCCATTTTATCGTTGATACGAAGGTAAGCTGACGCGATTTTCTCGCTGCTTACCTTAACGGTGGGCAGCAATCCTCTTGACGTGATTGCATCCCAATACATTAAGAACGACCAAATTTGTGGAGCATCGCGATGTTCATGTTTAATCATTCACTCTTTCCGCCGCCCTCGCGCTGACATGCTTTGCGTTTTAACGGCGTCATACTGTGCTTTGTGAAGCGCTGACGCTTATCGTGTAACCATGTTAACAGGCGACAGGCTGATGTTCCCTTATATCTCTCATCTGCTCGCAGCGATGCTGCTGGGCGCAATTATTGGCGCGGAAAGACAGTGGCGCCAGCGTATGGCCGGGCTTCGTACCAATGCACTGGTTGCGACGGGCGCGGCCGTGTTTATTCTAAGTTCCCTCTCGACGTCACCCGATAGCCCGGGGCGTATTGCAGCGCAGATTGTCTCCGGAATAGGCTTTCTTGGCGCTGGCGTTATTATGCGTGAGGGAATGAATATTCGCGGTCTTAATACCGCCGCGACGCTGTGGTGTTCGGCCGGAATTGGCGTGCTATGTGGATTAGGTCAATTCTGGAATGCCGGTATGGCCAGCGTGATTATTCTGTGCGCCAACATCCTGCTTCGCGAAGCTGCGCAGCGGATTAATCAACTGCCCGCGCTGCATGAAGGCGAAAAATGCTATGTCCTGAAAATCACCTGTGATGACGAGCATGAAGATGCGGTGCGGCAGAGTGTGGTCAACATGGCGAAAGAGTTGACGTTGAGTCTGAAAGCCATTTATTGCGATACGGCGCAAGCAGAAGGAAAAACCGAAATACGGGCCGAGGTGATGACCCGTAAGGAATACCGGAAATTACTCGAGCTAATTATGGGTAATATCGGCGGGAATAAAATTATGGCTTCCGTAAGCTGCCACGCAATATGAACACGATACCGGGCATTGCGCCCGGTTGAGGCTTTGCCGTTTTGCAGAAAACGGACCGTGACGCGAAGAGATTCATCCCCGGATGTCCCTGTTCGTTGTCACGCCACGTTGGCAAGATCACGGACAGGTTCGACTGTACGCCTATCACATAACCGAAATTTGTACCCGTTATGACACCCTGCTCTCTGTTTTGCTGAAATTAACGATCTACCCTGAATTGTGTGAAAAACACTCAGGAGGGACACATTTACAACTCAATTTTGGTTCCCATTGACATTTCCGAGGATAGCCTGACGCACATGGTTATCCCGTTCGTTCAGGCACACACCGCACTTAACACGGCCAAGGTCCACTTTCTTACTGTCATTCCATCGCTTCCCTATTATTCATCGTTAGGTTTGGCCTACTCCGTGGAAATGCCGAAGATGAAAGAATTCCAGCACGCTGCTTTAGCGAAACTGGATGAGATTGTTAAGCAATTCAAAATTCCTGCAGATAAGATACAGACTCACGCCGTGACGGGATCGCCTAAGGATCAAATCCTTAAGCTCGCTGACACAATCGACGCCGACCTGATTATCATTGCCTCCCACAAACCTGACATATCGACGTATCTGTTGGGTTCGAACGCTGCGGCAGTGGTGCGGCATGCGAAATGCCCTGTGCTGGTTGTAAGATAAAAAAACCGGGCGTAACGCCCGGTTTTTTAAGCCAACACCATGAACCGCTCCCAACAGACAGCTACACAGGAATATGAGCAGGTTTACAATCCCTGACCAGCCTTACCTGTTCACGCAAAGCGCAAATGGCGACTGCAGATTTCCAATCAGCCAGCCATTACCTGTAGGTTCAATCTTCAGCTGGCGAACGGTTCCCTCGGGAACATAAAAGAAGCTGCTTTTAAAACTGTCATCATCAGCTGTATCACGCGGATTTTTAACGTAGCGCGTATCGGTCAGGGCAATCTCACCCGGCCTGTTCATCTCATAGCTAAAGAGAATTGTGCGTGAGATGACATTAACACCTCGCGCTGACTGGATATTCCCAGACAGGACAGCCTGGCCATCGTGGTTTTTATCTAAACGGAAAATAAACTCCAGCGTAGCGACGAAATCAGGTTCGTGATGGTTGTAACGTACAATTGTGGAACAGTTAACACTCAACGCACTCTGTTTATGACGCATGTGAACGTAGAACCACACCGATAACGCCAGGATGAGGAGTAAAATTACGGCCGATATCCCTGTTTTTTTATTGATTGCGTTCATAACCACTCCAGTAGTTATTCAGACAGGAGATGTAATTATTATTCTTTTGCGTGCATCGACTGATAAACGCCCTCCCCTTATTGCCGTACAGATAGGACTCTGAAACCTGATAGAGAAAAGAAGTGCCTTCCAGACACTGAATATGATTTGAGTTAGCCAGTTCTAAAAACAGTTCTTTTTTTTGCTCTGACAGGGATGCAGAGTTGCTCTGGACTGTATAGACAGGACAGGTGTCGTAGTTAAACAAAAAATGAGGCTTAATCTGTTTTATTTCCTTTACGTCTTTCGACGGAATTACGAGACCTGACACAACTAAGGTAGCGCTGATTAAAAGGATAATCAGTGCCAGCGTATAATGAAGAGCCTTGTTGTTACCCGCTACCGCCGTACGGTGTACTACCTTTATTATCTCCGACTCTTCATCTTCTTTGAGTCGTCCATCAGCAATCGTAGATTCAGTTATATCCCTGACAGCAATATCACTGTTAAACATAAAGCCGACCCGAGGTACTGTGGTAATACATTCATCCGTAATACCAAACTGGACGAAGTGTTTTCTCAGTTCTGAGATGTATTTATTTAATGTGTGACTCGATGAGCGCAACCCATGAGCATCCCAGACGTTATCCAGGAGTTCATTCCGTGTCAGGACTTGACCATGCTTTTCGAGAAGGCATGTGAGTAGCCTGTTCATTGTCAGGGTCAGAATGACAGTAGAGCCCTCGTCTCCGGATGGCCATATGGCACCATCTTCAGAGCGATAAAAAACCCTATTATCAATCACAAAAACCATCTCTGACTCCTTATCCATGATGGTAATTGAATGGATCTTCACATTTATCCAGCCTGCGAAAGCCCATTAACTTCTTTCTCGCATCTTAGCACAGCAAGACGCAACAACCTCTTCTGCAGACTTATCACTTGTAAATGAAATGCCAAGCAGAATATAAGTTTGTATTTTAATAAATCCGCAATACATGTATCTACACGCCGTTTTGGGTTGATAGGATTATTCGCAGAAGTGAATGAGCAGGTTCTTATTCTTCAGGAGCAGCCATCCGACCTACCGCCATTCACAGCCCCGGGTACGAAGAGACACCTCGGGTAGCGAATCCAGTAGATAAGGAGCGACATTATGATAAGCACCAAAATGCTCATGAAAGCAGAACGTTTCTTCATCAAAGCTCGTACATTGATTAGAGAAACAATCTTATCAGCGGAACTGACCAATGCTGAATTTGTACCGTTTATCCAGCCCGTATGTAAGGGAGATAAGATCGTAGGCGGAGAGGTATTACTCAGAGTTCTCAAAGATGGGATTTACCAATCTCCCGAAAAATACCTTTCGGCAATAGAATCATGTGAGGTGATTAATGATGTCACTTGCAGTCTGATGTCTGATGTTAAAACATTTTTCGAAGGCTATGAAGGTACTCTACCTGATGACTTTTATCTCTCCTTCAACATCTGTGCGAGACAGTTGAACTCTTCAAGAGTTATTGAAGCAGTGACGGACTTTAAGAAAACATTCGACGGACGCATTTCTGTCACGCTGGAAATTGTCGAACGCGGAACAATGAACCTGGACGACTTTGCACTCGAGGCTATGCAGCAACTTACTGAGTCAGGTGTGCGATTTGCGATTGATGATTTCGGCAGCGGGAGTTCATGCCTTAAATATATTGAACATGCAGGTTTCTCAACTATCAAGATTGATAAATGCCTCACAATTGCCAGCAATGGATCATTAATCTATTCCGCGGTGATTGATTCAATTATCACTCTCGCAGAGCGGCTGCAAATTCATGTCATTGCTGAAGGTATAGAAAATAAAGAACAACTATCGCTTTTGAAAGATAGAGGGGTGGATATTTTTCAGGGTTATCTATTTTCAAAACCTGTAAGCATGCACGAGTTTTGCACGCACATATAACGTTTTTCAAAAGCATAAACACAACAATTCGCAACCTATCATGGAAAGCATTACTTAAATAACAGTAGTGCACTCGACCTATTTGTTACAGATTTAAATTACCACCGAGGACAAATTATATATGTCAGCTAACTTCCCAAACCCTCCAGAGCTTCCGTCATGCTCAGGGCCGGACGGAATTCTTTATGACTTTAACTATGGCGCGCGCGTTTTGCTCCCGGAAGGAAAATGGCACGTCATTTTAATGGACGACGACAGCGGTAATATTCTTTTCAGCTGTGATTCAGAAGGCGGTTGGGTCACCAGTAATAAAAAATATTACGTCCGCTTCCGCATTCAGGTATTCCACCAGGGATCGGCGAGCCCGGTCCTGGATGAAACGCTGGATATGAAGGACAAGCCCGTCGTCATCTTTTTCCCAACGGGTACGCTGGGCGACATGCTTGGGTGGTTCCATTATGCAGAGCGTTTTCGCCAGCTGCACCGCTGTCAACTTGAGTGCGTTATGGGGCAGGAAATCATTGAACTGCTCAGCGCACAGTATCCCGAGATCACTTTCTCCACAAAGGACAATCTGCAGACGGTAAATCCCTACGCATCCTGGTATGTAGGCCTCTTCTTTAAGGGGGACACCACTCATCAACCCATCGATTTCAGGAAGGTCGGTTTCCACCGCAATGCCGGCTACATCCTCGGGGTCGATCCGCGGGAGTGCCCTCCCCGCCTGAAACTGGATGCGGAACGAAAAATTGCGGAGCCGTATGTCTGCATCGCCGCGCAGTCCACCAACCAGGCGAAGTACTGGAACAACGGCCATGGCTGGGCAGAGGTGGTAGCCCACCTTAAGTCCCTAGGATACCGGGTGCTGTGCATTGACCGCCATGCGCATTACGGCCAGGGCTTCGTCTGGAACCATATTCCCCAGGGTGCCGAAGACTTCACGGGGGATATTCCACTTCAGGAGCGGGTGGACCTGTTAAGGCATGCGAGCTTCTTTATCGGACTTGGCAGCGGGCTGTCATGGCTAGCCTGGGCGTCCGGTATCCCTGTGGTGTTAATCAGCGGATTCAGTCTCCCCAACAGCGAATTTTACACCCCCTGGCGGGTGTTCAGCAGCCATGGCTGTAACGGCTGCTGGGATGACACGTCCGTTGATTTTGACCACGTGGATTATTTGTGGTGTCCGCATCACAAGCACACCCCTCGACAGTACGAGTGCACGAGCCTGATAACCGGTCGGCAGGTTATCGGCATGGTGGACCGTCTGCATTCAGGATTAGTTAATAAGTAAGGGACGTAAATATGAACAAGATATATACCACAGTGTGGTGCGAGTCGCGCCAGCAGTGGGTTGTTACCTCTGAACTCGCGACCGGGTCCGGTCGTCCGAAGCTGACGCCGAAGAAAAGCGCACTGGCGTTACTGCTGGGTGCCGTGCTGCTGCCTTCAGGCCCAGCCATGTCGGTAGATTATGTCGGCGTGACGGTAGATGTGAATACTACGGGTCCACAGATTCTTTATTCAGGCGATACAGCCACCGACACGACAATCACTACAGGTAGTTATCAGCGTATCAGTAGTGGCGGCAAGGCCACCATTACTACCATCAACGGCGGCTCCCAGCGCATAAGTGGAGGATCGGCTACCTCAACTACCATCAACAGTGGTGCATATCAGGAAGTCACCAGTGGTGGAACGGCCACCATTACTACCATCAACAGCGGCGGCTCCCAACGAGTCTCAAGCAGCGGCACAGCGACTTCCACTACCATCAACAGCAGTGGTGTTCAACACATCTCCAATGGTGGCTTGGCCAAATCCACAGACATCAGAAATGGTGGTGTTCAGCACATCTCCAATGGTGGCCTGGCCAACTCTACAACCATTAGAAATGGTGGTGCGCAATACGTCTACAGTGGCGGATCGGCCACTTACACCACCATCAACGGCGGCTCCCAGCGAGTCTCAAGCGGCGCCACAGCGGCTTCCACTATCCTCAACATCAGTGGTGTTCAAAACGTTCTTCATGGAGGCTCGGCCACAAGTACTACTATCAACAGTGGCGGTGCTCAGAACGTCTCAAGTGGCGGTTCGGTCACCTCTACGACTATCAACAATGGAGGTAATCAGTACGTCTACAATGGAGCTACAGCTACCTCCACAATTATCAGTGGTTCCTTCAGTAGCCAGCACCTCTCCGGTGGCATTGCAAACAATACTACTATCCACAGTGGTGGCAGGCAGTCCGTCTATGCTGGCAGCGAAGCCACCTCCACTACCATCCACAATGCCGGATTCCAGAACATCTTTAGCGGTGGTTCAGCCGTATTTACTACTATCGGTGGCAGGCAACTTGTCTCCATGGGCGGTTCGGCAATCTTTACTACCATCGAAGGTGGCTCTCAGCTCGTCTATAGTGGTGCCTCAGCCACTTCTACCACTATAAATAGTGGTTATCAGAACGTTTCCAGTGGCGGTTCAGCCACCGCCACTACTATCAACAATGGTGGCTCTCAGATCGTCTTCGGGGAGGTCAAATCCACTACCATCAACAGCGGCGGGTATCAGTACGTTTCCGGTGGTGGCTCAGCTTCCGAAACAATCATTAGTGGTGGTGCTCAGTATGTATCTAGTGGTGGCACAGCCACCACTACCACCATCAATGGTGGTTTTCAGGATGTATCTAGTGGCGGTACGGCCACCGCTACCACCATCACCAGCGGGGGCGAACAGCGCGTCTCCAGTGGCGGCATTGCTAGTGATACCACCATATACAGTGACGGTGCGCAGGTCGTCTTTGATGGTTTAGTCACCGACACTAAAATTAACAGTGGCGGTTTACAGGGCATTTTCGGTGGTTCGGTCACTTCGACTACTATCAATCATGGCGGCTCTCAGCACATTTATGTCAGCGGTGCAGCCGATGTCACTACCATCAACAGCGGCGGCGAACAGCGTGTTTCCAGTGGAGGTTTGGCCAACTCCACTACCATCAACAATGGTGGCAGACAGCGCGTTTATGCTGGCGGCCAGGCTAGCTTTACGACTATAAACAGTGGTGGGTATCAGTATGTCTCCAGTGGTGGGCTGGTCACCTCTACTGACATTAATAGTGGAGGCAGGCAGCACGTCTCAAATGGTGGTTCAGCAACGCACACCACCATCGGCCGTGGAGGTTATCAGCACGTCGAAGGTGGCTTAGTTACCAGTACCACTCTCGATGGTGGTTATCAACATGTTTCCAGTGGCGGTTCGGCCACTGACACCACCATTGATGACTGGGGCTATCAGACCGTCTTCGCTGGCGGTGTGGCTACCTCTACCATTCTCAACAGTGGTGCCCGGCAGTACGTCTCCAGTGGTGGCGCTGCTACCTCCACCACAATCAACAGCGCTGGCAGACAGGACGTATCAGATGGCGGCAGAGCCACTTCTACTATCATCAACAATGGTGGTGCTCAACACGTTTCCAGTGGTGGTGCTGCCTCGAGTACCACTATAAGCAGTGGCGGTAAACAGCACATCTTGAGTGGTGGCTCGGCCAACTTAGCTATCATCAGCAGCGGCGGTAATCAACTCATATCCAGTGGCGGTACTGCTAACAGCACTACCATCTATATGTATGGAAGACAAAACGTTGAGAGTGGCGGTACGGCAACCAATACCACTCTCAACAACCTCGGCTGGCAGTACGTTTCCAGTGGTGGCTCGGCTACCTTTACCACAATCAACAGCGGCGGTGCTCAGTATGTCTCCGCTGGAGGCATTGCCACCTCTACTACAATCAACAGTGATGGGCAACAGAAGGTCTTCGGCACGGCCATCTCGACTACCATAAGCAGTGGTGGTCAACAGAACGTCGAAGGTGGTACCGCCAATCACAGCACCATCGAAGGTGGTATATTGCGCGTCTACGAAGGCGGCGCGGCCTCATCTACAACCATTAACGGTGGTACTCAGGACCTCTGGAGCGGCTCGGCTATCTCTACAACCATCAATGGCGGTCTTCAGAAAGTCCGAAGTGGCAGCACAACCACCGGTACTACCATCAACGGTGGCCAGTCCTGGCTGATGACTGGGGCTCTGGCCGACGGCAAAACCATAGTGAGCGCGGGAGGCGAACTGCTGATGAACGCAGGCTCTCTCGCAACGGACGTAAACATTCAGGGAGGCACCCTCTCTGTCAATGACCTTTCCGATACAGCGTCCGGCCTGGACACGGCTCAGGTCGGTAATCTCACCATGAACAGCGGTAACGTCAACTTCCTGCGCAACAGCGACGGCGAATTTGCGAAGCTAACGATTACGGAGCTGACCGGCACCGGGAACTTCTTCCTGAACACATCTCTCGCCGATCGTAAAGCCAACTTCGTCACTATCGAACAGGGCACGGGTCATTTTGGTATTGCCGTGGCTGACTCCGGTAAGGAGATATCAGACCACACTGATCTGACGCTGAACCTCATCCATGAGAAAGGCGGTGACATAGACTTTGAAATGGTCACGACGTCCGGCCGAAATACCAGATTCGTGGACGGCGGTACGTACATGTACACCCTGTACAGCCAGCAGGATAAGGACGGCCTCACCGGCGGTAACGTCTGGTATCTGGGGGCCATGGGGAGTGGCGGCGAGAACCCTGGCGGTGAGAATCCGGGCGGCGAGAACCCGGGCGGCGAGAACCCGGGCGGCGAGAACCCGGGCGGCGAGAACCCGGGCGGTGAGAACCCGGGCGGTGAGAACCCTGGCGGTGAGAATCCGGGCGGTGAGAACCCGGGCGGCGAGAACCCGGGCGGTGAGAACCCGGGCGGTGAGAACCCTGGCGGTGAGAACCCTGGCGGTGAGAATCCGGGCGGCGAGAACCCTGGCGGCGAGAACCCTGGCGGCGAGAACCCTGGCGGTGAGAACCCGGGCGGCGGTGATAACGGCAATGCAGGCGGTAACGGGAACGGCGGGAAGAAGCCAATGACCACGCCTGCAACCGATGCCATTCTGGCCATGTCTAATGCCGGTCTGAACGTTATCCATTCTGAGCTGGATGGCCTGCGCACGTATCGCGCGAGTCTGGATAAAACCGGACCAGAAAGCAACGTATGGGGACACTACCTCGGCAGTAAAAGTGACATTGATACAAGCAATGGCGCAGCCTATAAGCTGAGCCAGAACGGACTTGAGATCGGAGCTGACACCCGGAATGACTTTGCGCGCGGTAGCCTTGTCACCGGTGCGTTCATGTCCTTTAGCGATAACAAAGTGAAACATGCCCGCGGTGGTACAAGCAAAATCGACAGCTATGGCCTCGGCCTGTATGCAATTTGGTTTGACGCCAGCGGGTTCTACGCTGACGGTGTTGTTAAAGGTAACCGTCTTAACAACAAACTGAGAGCGGTCATGACCAATGGTGGTAGAACCGGCGGTGACTGGACGCAGTATGCACTCAGCACAGCCGTTGAAGGTGGTTATCAGTTTGATCTCAAAGATGACGTAAGCATCACGCCTTATGCGCGCCTGGCGTTTGTCCAGATGACCAGTGAGGAGGTGAAACTCAGCAACGGCATGAAAGGCAATACGGGCTCACCGCGTTCTGTCACGGGTGAAGCCGGTGCGAAGATTGCCGGGAAGTTCAATATTGGCTCAACTGAATTCAAACCTTATCTGTCAGTTGCGGTGGTGCAGGAGTTTGCTAACTCAAACGAAGTCACGATCAATGAGCGCAATCGCTTTGATAACAACGTCAAAGGCACATCAGGTAAATACGGTCTGGGTGCATCGGTCAACGTTGGTAAAGACGTAACCTTGTACGGTGAGGCTAATTATCGTCAGGGCAGCCAAATCGAAACACCGATCCAGGGTGTGGCAGGTATCCGTATCGGATTCTGATGTTCCACAGGGGCCTTAGGGCCCCTTTTCACTGTGTTCTGATATGTTCTGGGTATGTTTATGCCTCACATGATTTTGACGAAAGATGTTTTTTTGAATAAAGCGCTGTCTGTCATCCTTCAGCAAGCGTCCCCCGGCAGAAAGGTTTGCGTCGTAGATATTGAATCATTCAGAAGCCTGGGCGCCATTTTCAACCTACTGAAAAGAAAGAAACTCACTGAAAAGCATGAAATGATCTTCATCGGTGGCAAGGATGTCAGTTCAAGAGTTCTCGAACCGCTTGTGACAATCTACAGGAAATCATGCTTTATGGAGTTTCGAAAGCAGCTTACGGGCGGTCGGACGTATTCATCAGAATATGCGTTGAACCACATCGCGCGCTGCAGAAGTCTGAGCATGCTTTCAGAACAGGAGAAAAAGACTCTTTTCGCCCTTCTGGATACTGATGACACGGTGGCTGCTGCAAGAAAAGTTTACCTGTCCCCCAAAACTGTCTATACCTACACCAATAATATTGGGCAAAAACTTAACCTGAATTCGATACTTCAGGTCAGGCAATTTATTCATTCTGAATTCGAATAGCCGTTGCGAAAACCGGGCTCTGGGCCCGGTTTTGTTATTTGCTACGGTGACTTTATGTACTGAATCCGCAATTCTCCAGCATCGGTTCAAACTTCGGAACGTGCCCGCGCCAGTTGTAATACAAAGCCGCTCTGTTCGACAAACCCCAGCCAACCATCATCCCTGGCATCTTCGTCCACAGACAGGAGTCACACCCTGCCGCGGAGCTCCCGCCCAAAATATAGGCAAATAGCTGCTCCGCTAATGCGGCGCATTTCATAAAGAGGTGCTGGTTTTAGCCAGACGTTTCATCATTCCGTCGTAAAGCTAAGCTGCTCGCTGCCCATAAAATGGGACATGCGCCGATTAAGGCTGTACGCCAGCTCGCCCAGGACGCGAGAATGGACATAGTCACGACGCAATGACAGGCAAGGTCGATTGTACGAATACCACAGAACAGAAATTTGTCCCCGTTATGACACCCTGCTCTCTGTTTTGCTGAAATTAACGATCTACCTTGAGTTGTGTGAAAAACACTCAGGAGGGACACATGTACAACTCAATTTTGGTTCCCATTGACATTTCCGAGGATAGCCTGACGCACATGGTTATCCCGTTCGTTCAGGCACACACCGCACTTAACACGGCCAAGGTTCACTTTCTTACCGTTATTCCTTCGCTTCCCTATTATTCATCGTTAGGTTTGGCCTACCCCGCAGAAATGCCGAAGATAAAAGAATTCCAGCACGCTGCTTTAGCGAAACTGGATGAGATTGTTAAGCAATTCAAAATTCCTGCAGATAAGATACAGACTCACGCCGTGACGGGATCGCCTAAGGATCAAATCCTTAAGCTCGCTGACACAATCGACGCCGACCTGATCATCATTGCCTCTCATAAGCCGGACATCTCGACCTATCTGTTGGGTTCGAACGCTGCGGCAGTGGTGCGGCATGCGAAATGCCCTGTGCTGGTCGTTAGATAGAACGCGCTTGCGTCTCAGTATACGGTCAGATAGCAGATGACAAAAAACCGGGCGAGAAGCCCGGTTTTTCATTTTCGCTTCCCGGCGTAAAGCGTGTGAAGCTGATGGAAGCACACTTTAAAGATCTATTCTGTTTGCGTTTAAATTTAATTCCGTAATGGAAGCCGGTTTTCCAAGCAAGTAGCCCTGAACTTCATCACATCTATTTTTTTTAAGAAAAGAGAGCTGTTCGGTGGTCTCCACCCCTTCTGCAGTGACCGCCATTGAATAGGCCTTACCCAGATCGATAATTTTTTCTACGACTGATTGGTTCTGCGGCGAATCGGCCAGGGTAAAAATAAAACTCTTGTCGAGCTTGAGTCCATCAAACTGAAACTTCCGGAGGTAGCTCAGAGAGGCATAGCCGGTACCGAAATCGTCAATCAAAATACGGACGCCCATTTTTTTGAGAGCCTTCATGGTCTGCAAGGTCTTTTCAGGATCGGAAAGCGTGACATTTTCCGTCACTTCTATTTCCAGTCGGTCAGGTTCTAGCCCTGTTTCGTGCAGGATCTCTTTTATCCTTTCAGCAAGATCGCTTGCCTGGAATTCGATAGCGGAAATATTTACGGATACCGATAGCCCCGGCAATTTATCTTTTGTCTCCGCACACGCTTTGCGTATGACCCAGTTGCTGAGGTTAATAATCAGACCTGTTTCTTCAGCCAGCGGGATGAACTGATCGGGCATCATCGTCCCTCGGTGCGGGTGCTGCCAACGTACCAGCGCTTCGACGGCCTCTATTTTAGAATATCGGAGGTTATAACGCGGCTGGTACACCAGATAGAGTTGCTCTTCGCGAATCGCGGTTTTCAGTTCGAGTTCCAGTTTTCTCCGTTCAGTTAACTTTTCCGACATATCCGGGCGATAATAGACCCATCTGTTCCTACCGGATTGCTTAGCCTGGTAAAGCGCAATATCGGCATAGCGTAAAAGATCGTTTGCGCTGCTGCTATCCAGGGGAGCCAGCGCAATCCCCATGCTTACGCCTATTGCGACATCATTACCCTCAATGGAGAAAGGACGGTTGAGTTCCTGTACGATGCGGTGACACACCTCATCAATCTGGTCTTTTTGGCTGGTATTGCCGAGAAGAAGCATAAATTCATCCCCTCCCTGCCGTGCGACAAAATCACCTCGACGAACGCAATTTTTAAGACGTAAAGCGACCTCGCCAAGCAGCGCATCCCCCGTGGAGTGCCCAAAAATATCATTGACGGGTTTAAACTTGTCTAAATCGAGGCAAATCATGGCAAAGGGATAATGGTTAAGGTCTTCTTTAGCCAACTGGCCTGCCAGAAATTCCTTAATATGATAGCGGTTCGGCAGACCGGTTAATTCATCATGACGTGACAGGAACTCCACCCGTTTAGTTGCTTCAACTTCCAGAGAAACGTCGGTTGCCGCGCCTCGCAAAACCACCGTTCCATCAGGCTGAGCAGAAAGCTTTGCCAGAAGCGTGCAATAGGCCGTAGATTGTTGCGCATGAATATAAGGACAGTTCTTAAATTCAAAGCGTTCAGTTAATTCCCTGAGCCTCACACAGTTTTGTAATAATCCGCGTGACGCAGGAAAGAGTTCATCCAGCCTGCGGCCTATCCATTTGCTATTTTCATATCCCGTTACTGTAGAAAAACGACCTGAAAGCCAGGTTATCTTTAACGATAAATCTGTTTCCCAGAACCAGTCGCTGGTTGTTTCACTGACGTCCCGGAATCGTTTTTCGCTGGTGATAAGATTCAACCGCGCCTGCTCGAGGAGAAAGGTATTTTCGTCAAGCATTCTCGCCTTCTGCATAATATGGCGCATGAGAATAACCGTCATCGATACCGTCAGAATAACTGAAAGAATGAGTAATGGTAAAAAATAAATAATCAACGCCTGGCCGGGATTTTCACCGTCCCAGATAATTTGCACATCACCATTCTGGGTGCTTAAGGGAAGGTGCGAATAAGTCCGAGATGTGAGATCATCGTGTTGTAACCTGAACCCAGAATGAGTAACCGGATGAGCCAGCAACTGACTTTTGCCGACAGTGAGTTTTCCAGTAAACGCCGCCAGACCCG
>NZ_JBMKHT010000031.1:0-53940 GCF_049238165.1 Enterobacter cloacae complex sp. IR5422
GTCTGGCGGCGTTTACTGGAAAACTCACTGTCGGCAAAAGTCAGTTGCTGGCTCATCCGGTTACTCATTCTGGGTTCAGGTTACAACACGATGATCTCACATCTCGGACTTATTCGCACCTTCCTTAGCAAAAGTATAACGGAGTGAAGGTGAATAATAAAGCAATTCACCAGGAATATTCTGCAAAACACGTTCACGCGCTTTAATTGCTAAGAAAAGGTATTTAACTTCCCCTCCCGGATGATGAGAGGGGAAAGGTTCAGGATATTTTTTCCAGCATCAGCCCGGCACGCAGGCCAAACGCGACGGTTGGGTTAGGGAATAAAACATACTCGGTGGTTTTCTGCACCTCGTAACGTTCCTCTCCATCCTCGGCCAGCAGCGCCCCTTTGCGGAACGGGGTGAAGTTGAGGGTGTGTGCGGCCATGTGGAGCAGGAAGGCATCGCTGCGGCGCGTGATCTGCTGTACGACCCGGTAACGCTCAACGGTCTGATGCGTAGGCTCGGGAGCCGACCCGCCCAGCAGCGCCCGCAGGGCGAGATGCGTTGGCGCAAAGCGGGTGAGATCGTTTTGCCCAAACGGCAGCGCTTTCCCCAGCTCCAGCGTACAGGACAACGCACCAAAGTGCTCACAGGTGAAGTGCGTAAAGGTTCCGCCCGGCGACTGGTGAAACACCAGCGCCTCCAGCCCGGCATCTCCCAGCCAGCTCAGGAAATCTTCCTCCCACGGCTGATTGCGCTGCGGCAGCACGCCGAAGCGGACATGGTAGGACGCGCGGATGGCCGTATGCAGATCCAGATGCCAGCGCACGGGACCCGCAGCGGCAAAGAACGCGGTCACCACGTTCTCCAGCCACGCTGCCCGCGCCGTTTCGTCACTCTGCGGAAACTGCGACCAGCGCCCGCCGAACATGCGGTTAATGTCGCTCACCAGATACCGTTTATTTTGCGCCAGCGCAGGGGGATTGCCGAGCACCACCAGCACGCGGCACTTCAGGGCAATTTCATTGCGATACAGCGCGCGCAGCAGCAGATCGACAATCTCAACGGGCGCCGTTTCATTCCCGTGAATGCCCGTTGAAAGCAGCAGCGAGAGATCGCTCTTTGCGGTCGGCGTCAGCTCAAGCACCCCGCGCCCCAGCCACCGCCAGCGAAATGAGGGGCCATCCCCCTCTTTCTGTTCTGGCGTTTCATCGGCCAGGGTCAGCGCCAGTAAATTTTCCATACCCACTCCTTTAGCGCTGGAACGGATAAACCGATCCCAGCTGCAGGATTGTCGACAACGCGTCCAGCGCCTCGCGACCTTCGCGCAGAAGCTGCGGGTCAACCAGATCGGCCTGCGTTAGACGGTCGCGATAGTAGCGATCGACCCAGTCATTCAGGCGCGTAAAGAGCGTATCGTTCATCATGACCGCCGGATTAACCGCCTGCATTTCGTCCTGAGTCAAGACCACGCGCAGACGTAAACAGGCTGGACCACCGCCGTTGGCCATGCTTTCACGCAGGTCAAACACGCGCAGTTCGTCAATCGGGTTATCCGCCTTCACCAGCTCGGTCAGGTAGCGCCATACGCCCTGATGATCCCGGGACTCCTGCGGCAGGACCAGCATCATGCTGCCGTCATCGCGGCTGAGCAGCTGGCTATTGAACAGATACGTTTCAACCGCGTCCTGCACGCTCACCGCCTCCGTTGGCACCTGGACAGGCGTGAAGCCGTGCACGCGCTCATGCAGCGTGGCGAGCAGCTTTTCCTGATGGGCAAACGCCTGCTCGTGGCAGAACAGCACCTGGCGGTTAGAAACGGCAATCACGTCGTTGTGGAACACGCCCTGGTCGATCACATGCGGGTTCTGCTGGGCAAAAATCACCTGGGAAGGATTCACCTGGTTCAGGCGGGCAACCGCCTGGCTGGCCGCCAGCGTCTGACGGGCAGGATAACGGGTTGGCGCGACGTGGCCCCCCTCTTCTCGCCCGTAAATAAACAGCTGCACACCCGGCTCGCCATAATCGCCCCCCAGGCGGTTATGGTTGGCCGCACCTTCGTCGCCAAACATCGCCACCTGCGGCAGGGCCTGATGCACCGCGAAATGGGCGTCCTGGTTGAAAATGGCGCGCAGCACGCGCTCGGTGGTTTCCGCTTCGGTGGCGCGGTGAAACTTGTTATTCAGGTTCGCCACCGTCAGGTGGACTTTGCCATCCAGCGTATCGGCTGACGGCGCGACGGTTGCCGCGTTGGCGACCCACATCGAAGAGGCGGAGCTTGCCGCCGAGAGCAGGTGCGGCGTCTGCGCCCCCGCTTTTTCGACCACCTGCTCATCGGTACCGCTAAAGCCGAGCTGACGCAGCACCGCCACGTTCGGACGCTCCTGCGGCGGGATCACCGCCTGCGGGAAACCGGCATCCGCCAGCGCTTTCATCTTAAGCAGCCCCTGCTTCGCCGCCAGCTTCGGGTTGGAAACCTGAAAGCGGTGCTTCGTGGAGGCTTCATTACCAAAAGAGAGACCGGCGTAGTGGTGCGTCAGCCCCACCAGCCCGTCAAAGTTGACTTCACGCGCTTTCATGACGATCCCCTCCGGTAAAGTCCAGCCCCGGATTAAGCGTTTCCGGCAGCGTCAGCGCCGGGGTTTCCAGGCTCGCCATCGGCCAGGCACAGTAATCGGCGGCATACCACGCGCTGGCGCGATGGTTCCCCGACGCGCCCACGCCGCCGAACGGCGCGGTGCTCGCGGCCCCGGTGAGCGGTTTATTCCAGTTCACAATCCCGGCGCGCGCTTCCAGCAGCAGTTGGTCAAACTTCTCGCGATGCGGCGAAATCAGCCCGCTCGACAGACCGTAGCGGGTGTTATTGGCCATTGCGATGGCGTCGTCAAAATCGTCATAGCGCCAGACGCACAGCAGCGGGCCAAAGACCTCTTCATCCGGCACGTTGCTCGCGCCGCTCATCTCAACGATGCCCGGCGTCAGCAGCGAGGCACCCGGCTGAACCTGTTTCGGTTCGAGCAGGGTTTTCGCGCCGCGCGCGACGTGGTCCTGCCAGGCCTTCAGCACGTTCAGCGCGGCCTGCTCGGAAATCAGCCCGCCGATAAACGGCTGCGGATCGGCATCCCACGCGGCTGGCACCAGACGCGCGCTCACCTCAACCAGACGTTTGAGGAACGCATCCCCCTGCGCGCCCCGTTTCACCAGCAGGCGGCGGGCGCAGGTGCAGCGCTGTCCGGCGGTAATAAAGGCGGACTGAATCGTCAGGTGCACCGCGGCGTCGATATCGTCAGGGTCTTCCACAATCAGCGGGTTGTTGCCGCCCATCTCGAGAGCAAGGATTTTTTCCGGCTGCCCCGCCAGCTGGCGATGCAGCTGATAGCCCGTCCCGGCGCTGCCGGTAAACAGCAGGCCGTCGATATCGCTCAGCGCGCTCAGCGCCTGGCCGGTTTCGCGTCCGCCCTGCACCAGGTTCAGCACGCCCGGCGGCAGGCCAGCCTGTTCCCACAGCTTCACCACCGCCTCGCCGGTTAATGGGGTGAGCTCGCTCGGCTTGAAAATCACGGTATTGCCCGCCAGCAGCGCGGGCACAATGTGGCCATTCGGCAGATGCCCCGGGAAGTTGTACGGGCCAAACACCGCCAGCACGCCGTGCGGACGGTGGCGCAGCGTGGCCGCGCCGTCCGGCATCTCGGTGTGCTGTTCGCCGGTGCGGGTGTGGTACGCCTTCACCGAGATGGCGACTTTGTTGATCATCGCCGTCACTTCGGTTGCCGCTTCCCAGCGCGGTTTACTGGTTTCAGACGCGATGATGCGCGTCAGTTCGGCCTTATTGGCCTCCAGCAGCCCGGCAAACTTTTCAACAAGCGCCTGGCGCACGGCGAAAGGCTGTTTTGCCCACGCCGGGAACGCGCGGCGAGCGGCATGGCAGGCTTGTTCCACCTGCGCGGCGCTGGCGTCGTTCCCCTTCCAGAGCACCTCTTTTCCTACCGGATTGGTCTTTACGCGCTGTTCGCCTTCGCCCGTGACCCAGTCACCGTTAATCCATAATGTCATGCTGTTTTCTCCTCAGGGCAGAGACGCACCAGGCGAACCTTATCGCCGGCGTTACATTTCAGGGCATCCAGTTCTGCAGCCGTCAGCACCAGACGTTCACATTTCGGGTTGGTCCGCACCAGCATCGCACGGAAGTTGGCGTAATTTTCGTTCGCCACCAGGCATGCGGGCCAGTCGCCCGGCGCGGGCTGGCCTTCAGAGACCTCAACCAGCCGGCTTTTACGGATCGCGCGTACGCGGTCGATATCGCACTCAAGCGTAGGCCCGCCGTCAAAGATGTCGACATAGTTACGGTAGCGGAAGCCCTCTTTCTCCAGCACCGCGCGGGCAGGCGCGGTTTGCGGATGCACTTCGCCGATCACCGCCTGCGCTTCCGGGCTGAGGAAATGGGTATAGATAGGATGCTTCGGCATCAGTTCGGCAATAAAGGCTTTCTGACCCGTGCCGCAGAGATAGTCCGCCCGGCTGAACTCCATCGAGAAGAAGCGCTCGCCCAGGCTCTCCCAGAACGGTGAATAGCCGGTGTCGTCGATCACGCCGCGCATCTCCGCAACCACTTTTTCGTTAAAGCGATCGCGGAAGGCGGCCATAAACATAAAGCGCGATTTGGAAAGCAGATAGCCGTTGCCCTCCTTGCGCCACGCCGGGTCGAGGAACAGCGTGCAAAGCTCGCTGGCGCCCGTGTGGTCGTTGCAGAGGAACAGCGTCGGCAGCGCGTTATAGACGTTCAGCTCTTTCGAGGCATGAACCATGGTGCCGACGCGGTAGTTGTACCACGGGTCGTTAAGCCCGACGGCCACTTCGATGGCGCAGATCCCGGCCACGGTCCCCGTGTCGGTGTCTTCCAGCACGAACACATACCCCTGTTCGCTTTTTGGCAACGTCCCCTGCCAGGTTTGAAGGGCGCGCTCAATGCGCGCCGACAGCGTTTTTTCATCGGCAGGAAGCGAGGTCAGCCCGCCTCCCGTCTTACCGGCAAGCTGCATGAGCCCGGCGAGATCGCCGCGCTCAACGGGACGGATGACCATCATGATGACACCCCGGATTTCACCTTTTCACACGCCAGCGCAAAGCGGTCCAGACCGGTTTGCACCTCTTCCTCGCTGACAATCAGCGCGGGAGCAAAACGCACGACGTTGGCACCGGCAATCAGCACCATCACACCCACTTTTGCCGCTTCCTGTGAAATAAGTTTAGCTTTTCCGGCAAACTCAGCGGTGAGCTCGCAGCCGATTAACAGCCCCAGGCCACGAATTTCTTTAAACAGGCCAACCTTGCCGTTGATGGCATTCAGGCGCTCAACAAACCAGTCGTGGCGCTGCTTAACGCCCTTCAGCACCTCAGGGGTATTAATGATGTCGAGCACCTGTCCGGCAACGGCAGTGGCCAGCGGGTTGCCGCCGTAGGTGGTGCCGTGGGTGCCGACGGTCATCACGCTGGCGAATTTATCGGTGGTCAGCGTTGCGCCAATCGGGAAGCCGCCGCCCAGCGCTTTGGCGGTCGAAAGCACGTCCGGCGTGACGCCGTAGTGCATATAGGCATACAGCTCGCCGGTGCGGCCCACGCCGGTCTGCACTTCGTCGAAAATCAGCACCGCGTTATGACGATCGCACAGCTCGCGCAGCCCCTGCAGGAATTCCTTTTTCGCCGGAAGCACGCCACCCTCACCCTGCATCGGCTCGACGATCACCGCACAGGTGGTGTCGTTAATCAGCTCGCTCGCAGACTGCAGATCGTTATAAATACCGTGACGGATATCCGGCGGCAGCGGTGCGAAATCCTGCGAGTAGGAAGGCTGGCCACCCGCGCTGACGGTAAAGAGCGTGCGTCCGTGGAAGGCATTTTTAAACGCCACGATACCGCTCTTGTGGGTACCAAACTTATCGTGCGCATATTTGCGCGCCAGCTTCAGCGCCGCTTCGTTGGCTTCCGCCCCCGAGTTACAGAAAAAGACTTTTTCGGCAAACGTCGCGTCGATCAGTTTTTTGGCCAGGCGCAGCGCAGGCTCGTTGGTAAAGCCGTTGCCGGTATGCCAGAACTTCGCTGCCTGGTCATTGAGCGCCTGACGCAGCGCCGGGTGGGCATGCCCCAGCGCGTTCACCGCAATCCCACCGGCAAAGTCGATATACTCTTTACCCTGCTGATCCCACAGGCGCGAGCCTTCCCCACGAACCGGAATAAAAGCCGCCGGAGCGTAAACCGGCATCATCCATTCATCGAAATTTTCACGCGTAATTGACAGAGACATAGCGACCTCATCCGGTAAATAAAAGGTTATTTGAATGTTAAATAATTGAGTGTTTGCACTGTGAATGTAGATTGCAGCCTTCGTGCCAGCCAGCGATAAAAATGCATAAACGGGTTGAGAGAACAGAATATCAATAAGTTACAACCTGGAGTTATTCACTGTTATTGCATAAAAAGTGAATATTTTTACGACAAGCGGCGCTTTGCCGCATGAAAATCAGAAAGAGTATGCACAGGCCAAATATAATTCTGGAATTGTGATCGCTCGCGAAATTTATCGGCCATTTACGCCCTCTTTGGGGGCGAAGCGCGTCAGAATGGTGCAAATATTGCACCACCGGCATTATCTGTTGCAGTTATTGGTCGAAGCCGGTAACAGTTGACGCAAATTCTGCTACCATCCTTGCACTATTCACCTTGCACTGGCAGCGACTATGAAATTTGTCTCTTTTAATATCAACGGCCTGCGTGCCCGCCCTCATCAGCTTGAAGCTATCGTTGAGCAACATCAGCCAGATGTGATCGGCCTGCAGGAGACAAAGGTTCACGACGACATGTTCCCCCTCGAAGAGGTGGCGAAACTCGGCTACAACGTCTTTTATCACGGCCAGAAAGGTCACTATGGCGTCGCGCTGCTGACCAAAGCGCCGCCGGTTTCCGTGCGTCGCGGCTTCCCGGGCGACGGTGAAGAAGCCCAGCGTCGTATTATCATGGCGGAAGTCCCTTCTGCGATCGGCAATATCACGGTCATCAACGGCTATTTCCCGCAGGGTGAGAGCCGTGACCATGAGACCAAATTCCCGGCTAAAGCGAAGTTTTATCAGGATCTGCAGGACTACCTGACCACCGAACTCAAAAAAGAGAATCCGGTGCTGATCATGGGCGACATGAATATCAGCCCGACGGATCTCGATATCGGTATTGGCGAAGAGAACCGCAAACGCTGGCTGCGCACCGGCAAATGCTCCTTCCTGCCGGAAGAGCGTGAGTGGATGGAGCGCCTGCTGGGCTGGGGCCTGGTGGATACGTTCCGCAATGCCAACCCGGAAACGCAGGATCGCTTCTCCTGGTTCGACTACCGCTCCAAAGGCTTTGACGACAACCGCGGCCTGCGTATCGATCTGCTGCTGGCCAGTTCCCCGCTGGCCGAGCGCTGCATCGAAACCGGGATCGACTACGACATCCGCAGCATGGAAAAACCGTCTGACCACGCGCCGGTGTGGGCTAAATTCAAGCTGTAATGACGCGTGAACCTTTCAAAAACACTCTTCCTGTGCGCCCTTCTGGGCGCCTTTATTCTGGCGTTTATCATGCTTCCGCCGGGAACCCTCTCCCTGGAAGGGATTAAAACGCACCAGCAGGCATTACTCTCCTATGTCGACCACGCGCCGCTGCGCAGCGCGCTGATCTTCTTTGCGGTCTATGTGGCGGTCTCCGCCCTCTCGATCCCCGGCGCGGCGATCCTGACCCTGCTGGGCGGGACGTTGTTTAGCCTGTGGGAAGGCACTGTGCTGGTCTCGTTTGCCTCCACGCTTGGGGCCACGCTGGCGATGCTCGCCAGCCGCTATCTTTTGCGCGACTGGGTGCAACGGCGGTTTGCCAGGCAGATGGGTACGGTGAATACCGGCATGGCGCGCGACGGCGCGAACTTTCTTTTTGCCCTGCGCCTGATGCCGCTGTTCCCGTTTTTCCTGGTGAATTTGCTGATGGGGCTGACCCGCATGGGAGTATTTCGCTACTGGTGGGTCAGCCAGCTCGCCATGCTGCCCGCCACGATTATCTTTCTGAACGCCGGGCGCGAGCTGGGAAAAGTGACCTCGCTGCGCGATATTTTGTCGCCGGGCATGCTATTCGCCTTTACACTACTGGGGTTATTGCCGCTGGTCACCCGCCGGCTGTTTTCCCGTTATCTCCCGTCTGCTAAAAAGTGAGGCATTATGCGCCGTGTGCGTTTTTGCGCGTTTCTGACCGGGCTGCTGCTGGCGGCCCCTCTGTATGCCGCCGACGGCTGGCAGGCCATTCAGCAACAGGCCAAAGGCCAGACCGTCTGGTTTAACGCCTGGGGCGGCGATCCGGCGGTCAACCGCTATCTGGAGTGGGTCAGCGGCGAGATGCAAACGCACTATGCCATTACCCTTAAAATTGTCCCGCTGGCGGATGCTGCCGACGCGGTAAAACGTATTCAGACCGAAGCCGCCGCGGGGCGTAAGACCAACGGCTCCGTCGACCTGCTGTGGGTTAACGGCGAGAACTTCCGCACGCTGAAAGAGGCAAACCTGCTGGAGACCGGATGGGCGCAGACGTTGCCCAACTGGCGCTATGTTGATACCCGCAAACCGGTTACGGAGGATTTTGCTATCCCCACAGACGGCGCGGAATCGCCGTGGGGCGGCGCGCAGCTGACCTTTATCGCCCGCAAAGCCAGCATGCCGACGCCGCCTGTGGATCCTCAGGCGCTGCTGGCTTACGCGCAGCAGCATCCGGGCAAGATCAGCTATCCTCGCCCGCCCGATTTTACCGGCACGGCATTTCTTGAGCAGCTGCTGATGACGCTAACCGCTCACCCGGAGGCGCTGCAAAAGGCCCCCGATAGCACCTTTGCCGAGGTCACGGCCCCGCTCTGGGATTATCTGGACACGCTCCACCCGCTGCTGTGGCGCGAAGGGAAAGATTTTCCCCCTTCTCCTGCACGGATGGATGCCCTGCTTGCCAGCGGCAGCCTGAATCTGTCGCTGACCTTTAACCCGGCCCATGCGCAGCAGAAAGTGGCGAGCGGCGAACTGCCCGCCGACAGCTATAGCTTTGGTTTTCAGGGCGGGATGCTCGGCAACGTCCATTTTGTGGCGATTCCGGCCAACGCCAGCGCGAGCGCGGGGGCGAAAATGGTCGCCAATTTCCTGCTGTCGCCGCAGGCGCAGATCCGCAAAGCTGACCCGGCCATCTGGGGCGATCCGAGCGTGCTGGATGCGAAAACGCTGCCCGAAGAAGAAGCCAGACAGCTGCTGGCCCACACGCCTCAGGGGCTGCCGAAGGTGCTTGCCGAGCCGCAGTCCGCCTGGGTGAACGCGCTGGAGCAGGAATGGCTGCGTCGTTACGGCACCCGCTGAGCGGGCTCGTCTGGCTGGCGATGGCTGTGATTTATCTGCCGATCCTGCCCGCCGGCACCATGCTGCTTGCCCCGGCGTTTTCGCTGACAAACTGGCAGCGGCTGCTGAACGATCCGCAGCTCCCGCAGGCGGCCGTCGCCACGCTGGTCTCAACGCTCATCGCCACGCTGGGGGCGTTGTTCATTGCTCTTCTCCTCGTCAGCCTTCTCTGGCCCGGGAAACGCTGGCGACGTCTCACAACCCGCCTGCCGTGGCTGCTGGCGATCCCCCATGCAGCGTTCGCCACCGGCGCGCTACTGCTGTTTGCCGAGGGCGGCCTGTTTTATCAGGTCTGCACCGTCTGTTCGCCGCCGTTTGACCGCTACGGCGTAGGGCTGGGGCTGACGCTCGCGGTCAAAGAGAGCGCGTTTGTCCTGTGGGCGATTTATGCCGTACTGCCGGAAAAACGGCTCGCGCAGCAGAAGATCGTCCTGCAGACGCTCGGCTACGGGCGATTTCAGACGCTGAGCTGGCTGATTCTGCCAGCTATCGCGCCCGTCCTCGGAGCAATCATGCTGGCGGTGCTGGCATGGTCGCTGTCGGTCGTGGACGTGGCGATCGTTCTCGGGCCCGGCAACCCGCCTACCCTGGCCGTGCTGGCCTGGCAGTGGTTAAGCCAGGGCGACGCGCAGCAGCAGGCAAAAGGGACGCTGCTGTGCCTGCTTCTCCTTCTGCTGCTGGCCGCGCTTGCCGCTCTGGGATACGGACTCTGGAAGGCATGGGTTCGCACACTTGCGGACCTCACCGGAACGCGTCCCCGGTCGCAGCGCGTGCTGCCTGAGCGGGCACTGAGCGGGTTTCTGCCCGCCTGCGGCGTCCTGTGCGCCGCGGTACTGCTGATGCTGGCGCAACGGGATGACGTTGGCCCGGTGGGGAGCAGCCTCTCCTTCGGTCTGCTTTCAAGCCTGACCGGCCTGGTCGTCGGGTTACTCTGGCTGGAGTGGGGCCCGCAGCGCGGCGCACTGTGGGTGTGGTTACCGCTCGCCCTTCCGGCCCTCCCGCTTGTTACCGGCCAGTATGCGATTGCGTTGCACCTGGGCATCGACGGGCACTACGCCGCCGTGGTCTGGAGCCATCTCCTGTGGGTATTGCCGTGGATGCTGCTGGTGCTGCAACCCGCCTGGCGCCGGATCGATCCCCGGCTTATTCTCACCGCCAGAACGCTCGGCTGGCGGCGGACAAAAATCTTTTTACTGCTGAAATGCCCGCTGCTGGTGCGCCCTGCGCTACTGGCCTTTGCCACCGGCTTTTCCGTCAGCATGGCGCAATATATGCCGACGCTGTGGCTGGGCGCGGGGCGTTTCGCCACGCTGACCACCGAAACCGTGGCGCTCAGCAGCGGAGGCAGCATCCCGATTCTCGCTAACCGGGCGCTGGGATTACTGCTGGTCACGGGCTCGGTGTTTGGTGCAGCTGCCCTGCTATCCCGGCTCGTGGGCCGCTACCGACAAGGGTTACGTTAATGCTGAAGGTAAAAAATCTCACCATCGAACCGCTTTTCCGCGAGGTCAGTTTTTGCGTGCCCCGCGGGGAGATCGTCACTCTGATGGGGCCGTCCGGCAGCGGAAAGTCGACCCTTTTTGCCTGGATGGTCGGCTCGCTGTCAGACGATTTCCAGGCGCGGGGCGAACTGTGGCTCGACGCGCGTCGCTGCGACGCGCTTCCCGTGGAGTCCCGCGGGCTGGGTATTCTCTTTCAGGACGCGCTGCTGTTCGACCAGTTCAGCGTCGGGCAGAATTTGCTGCTGGCGCTGCCCGAGCGCATCACCGGACACGCGCGGCGGGAGGCGGTCGAGCAGGCGCTGGATTCCGCCGGGCTGAGCGGCCATTACGCCAGCGATCCAGCCACCCTCTCCGGCGGGGAGCGCGCCCGGGTCAGCCTGCTGCGGGCCCTGCTCGCGGAGCCGCAGGCGCTGCTGCTGGATGAACCGTTCAGCCGCCTCGATAAAGCGTTACGCGCCACGTTTCGGGCATGGGTGTTTGACGCCGTCCGCGCGCGCAATATTCCGGCGGTGCTGGTCACGCACGATGGGGACGATATTCCACCCGGCGGCGAGCTGATTGAGATTTCTCGCTGGCAATAATGTGCTAACGCAATGTTTTCCGATTCGGGAGAGACGACAATGCCCCCCTCTTTTACTGACGTCAGGTTATTCGATGAAACGTGTTTCTCAACTGACCGCGCTGGCCCTGCTCTGCGGCCTCGCTTCCTTTTCCTCGCTGGCGGCTGATATGCCCAACGCCATCACGCTGTCTCAGCTTCAGGCACAGCACGGCACGCCTGTCGACACACGCGCCAGCGCCTTCTATAACGGCTGGCCGCAGACGCTCAGCGGCCCCTCCGGGCATGAACCCGCCGCGCTCAACCTTGCTGCCGCCTGGCTCAGCGCCATGAGCGACGAGCAGATTGCGCTGTGGGCAAAACAGCATCAGCTTACCCCTGCGACGACCATCGCCCTGTACGGCGACGAGAACGATAACCAGGCGGTGAAAGCCCGCCTGGAGAAAGCCGGGTACCGCCACGTTTCGCTGCTCAGCGATGCTCTGCAGACGCCCGAGCGCCTTCAGCGCCTGCCTCACTTTGAACAGCTGGTTTACCCGCAGTGGATCCACCGGCTCCAGCAGGGTAAACCCGTGGTTGCCGCACCGGCGGGCGACTGGAAAGTGATTGAGGCCGCCTGGGGTGCACCGAAGTTTTACCTGCTGAACCACATTCCCGGCGCGGGCTATATCGACACCAACGAGGTGGAAAGCGAACCGCTGTGGAATAAAGTCTCCGACGACAAGCTGAGAGCGATGCTGGCGAAGCACGGGATCCGTCACGATACTACCGTCATTTTGTATGGCCGCGACGTCTACGCCGCCGCGCGCGTGGCGCAGATTATGCTGTATGCGGGCGTGAAGGATGTGCGTATTCTCGACGGCGGCTGGAAGGTGTGGTCAGATGCAGGCCTGCCGGTTGAGCGCGGTACGCCCGGTAAAGTGACGCCCGCCCCCGATTTCGGCGCGCCGATCCCCGGTCAGCCGCAGCTGATGGTGGATATGGAACAGGCGCGCGGCATGCTGCACCGTCAGGATGCCTCTCTGGTCAGCATACGCTCGTGGCCGGAGTTCATCGGCGAAACCAGCGGCTACAGCTACATCAAGCCAAAAGGTGAAATTGCCGGTGCCCGCTGGGGTCACGCGGGCAGCGATGCCACCCACATGGAGGATTTCCATAACCCGGATGGCACCATGCGCAGCGCTGACGACATCGCCGCCCAGTGGAAGCGCTGGAATATTCTGCCGGAACAGCACGTCGCGTTTTACTGCGGCACCGGCTGGCGGGCGTCTGAAACCTTTATGTACGCCCGGGCGATGGGCTGGAAGAATATCGCCGTCTATGACGGCGGCTGGTACGAATGGAGCAGTCATCCGCAGAACCCGGTGACGACCGGTGAGCGCGGGCCTGAAAGCGCGCGCTAAGGGTTAAGTGACTTCAGCGTCACGTAGCCGCTCCAGATGCGCGTTGTGGTGGTCAGCCAGCACAGCGCGCCGAATACCCACGCGAAGAGCGTAAAGTGCGCAGGAAAAAGGCAGCACAGCACAAACAGCACGATGGTCTCCGTCCCTTCCGTTAACCCGCCGATGTAATAAAACGACTTGTGCGCATAGCCGGGGTTGTCGATGTCGTGCTTCGCGGCCAGGGCCGCGAACGCCAGAAAACTGCTGCCGGTCCCGATAAACGCAAACAGCAGCCAGGCGGCCGCCAGCGCATTTTCCGCCGGTGCTGCCAGCGCAAAGCCAAACGGCACCAGGGCGTAGAACAGAAAGTCGAGCGCGATATCGAGAAATCCCCCCGCATCGCTCAGCCCTCTGCGGCGCGCCAGCGCCCCGTCCAGACCGTCCAGCAGGCGGTTAAGCACGATGGCGACCAGCGCCGCCGGATACCAGCCGAGGGCCAGAAACGGCAGCGCCAGCACGCCGATGGCAAACCCGGCCAGGGTCAATCCGTCGGGCGTGATGCCCGGCCTGTCCAGCACGGAGACCAGACGATTCAGCGCCGGTTTTATCCGCGGGTGAAGATGGCGATCAAGCATGGGGCGTCTCGTTAAAGGTGGCGCATAGCCCCTGCGCCGGAATATCCAGCGCGGCGTTAAAGCGGGCAGAGAGATTCTGAAAGGCAATGAGCGCCGTCATCTCGGTGATGGCGTCATCCGTAAAGTGGCGCTTCAGCGCCGTTCTGATGGCCTCATCCGCCCGGGGCGGCGTGGCGGTCACCGCCTCGGCGTAGGCCAGCGCCGCGCGCTCCTGCTCCGTGAACAAGGCGGAACCCTGCCAGTCGCTCACGGCCTGCACCTTTTCCAGCGCTCCGCAGCGCTCGGCCAGCCGCAGGCTGTTGGCATCAATACAGAAAGCGCAGTGGCAGAGCTGGGACACCCGCGTCATGAGCAGCGAACGAAGAACGGGCGTCAGGCGCGCGCGACGACGCTCCAGAAAACCGACGAACAGCGCGACCAGCCAGAACAGACGCGGCATGCGCCCCCACCAGCGCGTGGGATTCAGCACGGCGCCAAAATGCTTTTTCTGCATCACGGCAATGGGTTTAAGGCTGGCGGGAAGGGATTCGATAGGGGCAACCCAGGCGGTAGTCTCTTTCACCTGATTCTCCTGATAGCTGGACTCTGAGAAAGGGCACGATAATATGTCTTTTTTCGCTATCAATTATTGACGACCATGCTGAAAACACTCGATGTCGTTGCCGCCATCATCGAAAAAGACGACAAAATTTTACTGGCGCAGCGCCCTGCCCATGCCGACCAGCCTGGCATGTGGGAATTTGCAGGCGGCAAAGTCGAGGCGGGTGAAACCCAGCCCGAGGCGCTTATCCGCGAGCTGCGTGAAGAGTTGGGTATTGAAGCGCGGCCTGCGCAATACGTGGCAAGCCACCAGCGCGAGGTCTCGCAGCGCTTAATCAACCTGCACGCCTGGCACGTTCCTGCGTTTAGCGGTGCGCTCACGGCGCACTACCACAGCGCGCTGGCGTGGTGTACGCCGGAAGAGGCGTTTGGCTACGCCTTAGCCCCCGCGGATATTCCCCTGCTGGAGGCGTTTATTGTTTTACGCGACGCCAGACCAGCGGGTTCGTGCTGATGGCGCGCTCGTCGCGCTGGCACTGCAACAGCACGCCCTCCGCCTTCACGACGGCCCCTTCAGAATAGTTTTGATCCTGGTAGATGCAGCACTGGTTACACGGCTGCGCGCGCTGGCCGCTGGAGCTAAACACTTCTGGCGGCACATTCACTTCCACGTCCGGGCGAATGCGGTCAGCCTGCGCGCCTGCGGTAAAGATCAAACATAACGCGGTAAGTACATAACGGTTCATAGACACATCTTCCTGTTGTTCCCTTGATAATGACTATAACGGTAAACCCGCGCGGAACCTTTAATTTATCTCGTCATCGCTTTTGGTTATGACGGAGCACCTGTCATTAATTTCCCTTTCGTCCTGAATTTCTGCTTGCCACACAAAGCGGTACGGGTGGTATAGTCAAAAAAACAACACAAAACGCATAAGTCATATACAAACATTATTATAAGAGGTTCTTATATCTATGGATCAGACACGCTCTCTGGAAAGTTTCCTTGCCCATGTTCAGCAGCGCGACCCGCACCAAAGCGAGTTCGCCCAGGCCGTGCGTGAAGTGATGACCACCCTGTGGCCCTTCCTTGAACAAAACCCGCGCTATCGCCAGATGTCGTTGCTCGAACGCCTGGTCGAGCCAGAGCGCGTGATCCAGTTCCGCGTGACGTGGGTGGACGATCGCAATCAGGTGCAGGTTAACCGCGCGTGGCGCGTCCAGTTTAACTCCGCCATCGGCCCGTTTAAGGGCGGCATGCGTTTCCATCCGTCCGTGAATTTGTCGATTCTGAAATTCCTCGGCTTCGAGCAGACCTTTAAAAACGCACTGACCACGCTGCCCATGGGCGGCGGAAAAGGTGGCAGCGATTTCGACCCGAAAGGCAAAAGCGAAGGTGAAGTGATGCGTTTCTGCCAGGCGCTGATGACCGAACTCTACCGTCACCTCGGCCCGGACACCGACGTGCCTGCCGGTGATATCGGCGTGGGCGGACGTGAAGTAGGCTTTATGGCCGGGATGATGAAAAAGCTCTCCAACAACAGCGCCTGCGTCTTTACCGGCAAAGGGTTGTCGTTTGGCGGGAGCCTGATCCGCCCGGAAGCGACCGGGTACGGCCTGGTTTACTTCACAGAGGCCATGCTCAAGCGTCACGGCTTAGGCTTCGAAGGCATGCGCGTAGCCGTTTCCGGCTCCGGTAACGTGGCGCAGTACGCGATTGAGAAAGCGATGCAGTTTGGCGCTCGCGTGGTGACCGCCTCTGACTCCAGCGGAACGGTGGTGGATGAAGCGGGCTTCACGGCAGAGAAGCTGGCGCGCCTGTGTGAAATCAAAGCCAGCCGCGATGGACGCGTGGCGGATTACGCCCGGGAGTTTGGCCTGACCTACCTCGAAGGTAAACAGCCGTGGGGCGTGCCGGTGGATATCGCCCTGCCGTGCGCCACGCAGAACGAGCTGGATGCTGAAGCCGCGCGCACGTTGATTAGCAACGGCGTAAAAGCGGTCGCCGAAGGGGCAAACATGCCGACCACCATCGACGCGACGGACCTGTTCCTGGAGGCAGGCGTGCTGTTTGCACCGGGCAAGGCCGCCAACGCGGGCGGCGTGGCAACCTCCGGCCTCGAAATGGCGCAAAACGCCGCGCGTCTCGGCTGGAAGGCGGAGAAAGTGGATGCGCGCCTGCACCATATCATGCTGGATATTCACCACGCCTGCGTGGAGTACGGCGGTGAAGCATCGCAAACCAACTACGTGCGTGGGGCGAATATCGCCGGGTTCGTGAAGGTGGCGGATGCGATGATTGGGCAGGGTGTGATTTAAGTTTTCGCGGCGTTCTCGCCCTGTAGGCCCGGTAAGGCGTAGCCGCCACCGGGCTTTTTTCAGGCCGCAGAGCTGTCTTTCGCCGGGTGGCGGCTTCGCCTGACCCGGCCTACGGGTTAAGAAGCGGCCGCGCTCTTTTTCTTTTTAAACGGTTTCTTCGCTCCACCACCGGGTGCAACCATCCCTCTGAACGTTTTCACGGGCGTGCTGCGCGCCTGATCGATCAGCTGGTAAAGCGTCCCCACCAGCGGCTGCATAAAGTCCTGATAGCGGCACTGCTTCTCGCTGATCTGCGTCAGCACCGATTCCCAGTGCGCGGTCATGTCCGGCCTGGCGGCCAGCTCCGGCAGGGAATGAATCAGCGCGCGGCCCGGCTCGGTCGAATGGATATAGCGCCCCTTTTTCTCAAGAAAACCGCGCTTAAAGAGCAGCTCGATGATCCCCGCGCGGGTCGCCTCCGTGCCCAGACCGTCGGTGGCGCGCAGGATCTTCTTCAGATCTTTATCCTGCACGAACCGGGCGATGCCGGTCATCGCGGAAAGCAGCGTCGCATCGGTAAAATGGCGCGGCGGCTGGGTCTGGCGTTCCACCACTTCCCCTTTCTCGCACAGCAGCTCGTCGTCTTTGGCCACCACGGGCAGCGGCGTGCCGTCGTTCTCTTCGTCACGCTCTTTGTTGCCGAGCAGCGTGCGCCAGCCTGCTTCTGCGAGGAAACGGGCTTTCGCAATGAATTTCCCTTTCGCGATTTCCAGTTCGATCACGCATTTACGGAACACCGCGTCCGGGCAGAACTGCATCAGGTACTGACGAGCGATCAGGTTGTAGACCTTCGCTTCGTTATCCGTCAGGTTGACGCTGCTGGCGCGCGCCGTCGGGATAATCGCGTGGTGGGCGTCCACCTTTTTGTCGTCCCAGCAGCGGTTATGGGTGTCCGGGTTCACCACCGGCTGCGGCAGCAGATCCGGCGCGTGCACGCCTATGGCGTTCATCACCGAATGACGACCGGCAAAATGCTCTTCCGGCAGGTAGCGGCTATCCGAACGCGGATAGGTGATCAGCTTGTGGGTTTCATAGAGCTTCTGGCAGATATCCAGCACGTTCTGCGCGCTGAGGCCAAAGCGTTTCGCGGCCTCAATCTGCAGGGCCGACAGCGAGAACGGCAGCGGCGCGGGTTCTGATTCCCGTTTATCGTTATAGCTGGTGACGATAGCGGGCTGTCCGGTAATGCGGTTAACCACATGATCCGCCAGCGGACGGTGCAGCAAACGCCCCTCTTCATCCTGATATGACTCGCAGGCATCGCTCGGCTGCCAGACGGCGGTAAAGCGTTCGTCTTTAGGCGTGACGATATGCGCTTTCACTTCAAAGAAATCTTTGGCGACGAAGTTCTCAATCTCTTCATCACGACGCACGACCAGCCCCAGCACCGGCGTCTGCACGCGCCCCACGGAGAGCACGCCCTGATAGCCCGCGTTGCGCCCGAGGATGGTGTAGGCGCGGGTCATGTTGATACCGTACAGCCAGTCCGCGCGCGCGCGGGCCAGCGCCGAGACGCACAGCGGAATAAATTCGCTGTTGGCGCGCAGGCGCGAGATCGCACGCTCCACCGCCTGCGGGTTGAGGTCGTTGATCAGGCAGCGCTGCACCTGCTGGCGCTTTTCCGGCGCCAGTTCAAGATAGTCCAGCACCTCATCCACCAGCAGCTGTCCTTCCCTGTCCGGGTCACCCGCGTGCACAATTTCATCGGCTTCATGCAGGAAGCGCTTGATCACGTTGAGCTGTTTGGTCACCGAAGGTCGGGGCTGCAGGCGCCATTTTTCCGGCACGATGGGCAGATCGTTTAAATTCCAGCGGGCGTAGCGGCTGTCATAGACATCCGGCTGCGCCTGCTCAAGCAGGTGACCGATACACCAGGTGACCACCTGCCCGTTACCGCATTCGATAAAGCCGTCGCCTTTGCGATGCGGCTTGGGCAGCACATCAGCAATGGCACGGGCCAGGCTCGGCTTTTCGGCAATAAACAACCGCATCGAATTAACGGATCTCAATCATCGGTCGGCCACCGCGCGCGGTCACCAGCTCGCCGATCGCCGTCAGGGTAATACCGAACTCGGCGGCCGTGGCCTGAACCTCGGCTTCGGATTCCGGCGTGACCGCCAGCAGCAGGCCGCCGGAGGTTTGCGGATCGCACAGCAGGTTGCGCCATTCTTCTGGCATTTCGCCCATCAGGTGACCATAGCTGGCGAAGTTGCGCTGGGTACCGCCCGGGACCGCGCCCTGAGCAATATACTCTTCCACGCCCGGCAGCTTCGGCACGTCCTGATACCAGACCTGCGCCTGCACGCCCGCGCCCTGACACACTTCGGAGAGGTGCCCCAGCAGACCAAAACCGGTCACGTCGGTCATCGCCTTCACGCCGTCGATATTGGCGAACGCCGCACCCGCGAGGTTCATCTGGCACATGACTTCCGTTGCCAGCCCTTTGTGCTCCGGTTTGAGCAGGGATTTTTTCTCGGCGGTGGTCAGCACGCCAATGCCCAACGGCTTGGTGAGGAACAGCTTGCAGCCCGCCTGCGCGGTACTGTTGCGCTTCACGCGCTCGGTCGGGACCACGCCGGTCACGGCCAGGCCGAAGATCGGCTCCGGCGCATCGATAGAGTGACCACCGGCCAGCGCAATCCCCGCCTGCTGGCAGGCGAAACGGCCGCCATCAATCACTTCACGGGCTACTTCCGGCGGGATGGTGTTGATCGGCCAGCCCAGAATAGCGATCGCCATAATCGGTTTGCCGCCCATGGCGAAGATATCGCTGATGGCGTTGGTGGCCGCAATACGCCCGAAATCGAACGGGTTGTCGACAATCGGCATAAAGAAGTCGGTGGTGCTGATAATGCTGGTGCCGTTACCCAGGTCATAAACCGCTGCATCGTCACGCGTTTCGTTGCCGACAAGCAGGTTCGGGTCGACAAACTTCGCCTGTTCGCTGTGCAGGATGGTCTCCAGCACTTTCGGGGAAATTTTACAACCGCAACCGGCTCCGTGGCTGTACTGCGTTAAACGAATGGTTTGCTCGCTCATGGACGTCTCCTGTCATCTCAATCGCGCTATGGTAGCGCTCATTCCATAAAGAGGTAAGTATGACTGTCTGAATTCTGCGGCAGATGCTCAGAATCCAGACAGTTTAGCGCGCGCTATCAGAAACGGCTGACGAAAGGCGTGGTGTCCGGCACGCTGATGGTGCTGGAGGCTTTAAGCTGCGGAGTACCGAGATAGAGGAAACCGACAATTTTGTCATGCTCACCGCAGCCAAAACCGTCCCGGACCGCCGGGCTTTCGGTCAGCGCACCGGTGCGCCAGATACCGTTAAAGCCTTGCGCGACGGCGGCCATCTGCATCGCCATCACCGCACAGCCCGCAGACATTTCCTGTTCCCAGACCGGGACTTTATGATCCGCCTGGCATTTTGCCACGACAGCGATGATCATCGGGGCGCGGAACGGGGCATTACGCGCCTTATCGATTCCTTTCTCATCCTGCCCTGCGGCCACCGCCCCCTGCTCCAGCAGTTTACTGAAACGATCGCGACCTTCGCCTTCAATCACAAAGAAGTGCCACGGCTGCAGCGTGCCATGATCGGGGGCACGCATGCCGGCACGCAGAATGTTCTCCAGCTGCTCGCCTGCCGGGGCAGGTTCGGCCAGACGGGAAGCGCTACGGCGGTTAACAAGCAGTTCGAGTGCGTCCATTGGTTAACTCCTTTCTTGAAATTTACTCACAAAATTAACACGACGGCAGATTTTGTTACAGCCTGGCAGGCGATTCCTGCTGACAAGTGGCGGTTGGGTCATTACGATAACCCAACATTACCGTCCAGTGGCGACGGAAACAGTCATTTTCTGGTTAGGGAGAATACATGCGAACCCTTTGGCGAATTATTGCCGGTTTCTTTAAATGGACGTGGCGACTGCTCAACTTCGTCCGCAACCTGGTGATGAATATCTTCTTCATCCTGCTGGTTCTGGTTTGCGCGGGCATCTGGATGCACCTCAGCAACGCAAATCAGGCGCAGCATTCGACTCGCGGGGCCCTGTTACTCGATATCACCGGCGTCATCGTTGATAAACCGTCAGCCAGCAACCGTCTGGGTGTGATCGGCCGTCAGCTGTTTGGCGCCACGTCCGACCGCCTGCAGGAAAACTCCCTGTTCGATATCGTCGATGCCATCCGTCAGGCGAAAGATGACCGCAACATCACCGGCATCGTGCTGGATCTGAAAGATTTTGCCGGCGGCGACCAGCCCTCTATGCAGTACATCGGTAAAGCGCTGCGCGAATTCCGCGACAGCGGCAAGCCGGTCATTGCCGTGGGCGACAGCTACAGCCAGGGGCAATATTATCTGGCGAGCTTCGCCAATAAGATCTGGCTCTCCCCGCAGGGTGCGGTCGATCTGCACGGCTTTGCCACCAACGGCCTGTACTATAAATCGCTGCTCGATAAGCTGAAGGTCACCACCCACGTCTTCCGCGTCGGCACGTACAAATCCGCCGTGGAGCCGTTTATCCGCGACGATATGTCCCCTGCCGCCCGCGAAGCGGACAGCCGCTGGATTGGCGAGCTGTGGCAGAACTATCTCGGCACCGTTGCCGCTAACCGTCAGATTACGCCTGAGCAGGTGTTCCCTGGCGCGCAGGGCGTGCTGGAAGGCCTGCGTAAGGTTGACGGCGATACCGCGAAATACGCGCTCGATAACAAACTGGTTGATGCCCTGGGCACCAGCGCCGAGATTGAAAAATCCCTGAGCAAACAGTTTGGCTGGAGCAAAGAGGACAAAAATTACAGCGCCATCAGCATGTATGATTACTCGACGAAGAAACCGGATGAGAACGGGGACAGCGTCGCGGTGGTCTTTGCTAACGGTGCGATCATGGACGGCCAGGAGACCCCGGGGAACGTGGGCGGCGACACCACCGCGTCACAAATCCGCGATGCGCGCCTCGATCCGAAAGTGAAGGCGATTGTCCTGCGGGTCAACAGCCCTGGCGGTAGCGTCAGCGCCTCCGAAGTGATCCGCGCTGAACTGGCCGCGGCCCGCGCCGCCGGTAAGCCTGTCGTCGTCTCCATGGGCGGAATGGCCGCCTCCGGGGGGTACTGGATCTCAACGCCAGCCAACTACATCGTGGCGAACCCAAGCACGCTCACCGGCTCGATTGGCATCTTCGGGGTGATCAACACCGTAGAAAACAGCCTGGATTCTCTGGGCGTGCATACTGACGGCGTAGCGACTTCTCCGCTCGCGGATGTCGCGGTGACCAAATCCCTGCCGCCGGAAGTCTCTGAGATGATGCAGCTCAGCATTGAGAACGGCTATAAACGCTTTATCACCCTGGTCGCCGACTCGCGCAAAAAGACGCCTGAGCAGATCGACCAGATTGCGCAGGGCCACGTCTGGACCGGTCAGGATGCGAAGAGCAACGGACTGGTGGACAGCCTTGGCGACTTCGATGACGCGGTGAAGAAAGCCGCCGAACTGGCGAAGCTGAAGCAGTGGCATATCGAGTATTACCAGGACGAACCGTCGTTCTTCGATATGGTCATGGACAGCATGTCCGGCTCGGTACGCGCCATGCTGCCGGAGGCGCTGCAGGCTTATCTGCCTGCGCCGGTCGCCACGGCGGCAAAAGCGATGAAGGCAGAAAGCGATAAGCTTGCGGCCTTTAACGATCCACAGAGTCGTTACGCGTTTTGCCTGACCTGCGCGAACGTCCGTTAAAAACCGTCCCCTCTTCCTACGAAGAGGGGATTTTTTTCTTTTGAAGAACAAGAACTCACTACCATGCAGAAGAAATCGATTTATGTAGCCTACACTGGCGGTACCATCGGTATGCAGCGCTCTGAAAACGGCTATATCCCCGTCTCCGGCCACCTGCAGCGTCAGCTTGCGCTGATGCCCGAATTCCACCGTCCGGAAATGCCTGACTTCACCATCCACGAATACGAGCCGCTGATGGACTCCTCCGACATGACGCCGGAAGACTGGCAGCACATCGCGGATGATATTAAAGCCCATTACGACCAGTACGACGGTTTCGTGATCCTGCACGGTACCGACACCATGGCATTTACCGCCTCGGCGCTCTCCTTCATGCTGGAGAACCTGAGCAAGCCGGTTATCGTCACCGGATCGCAAATTCCGCTGGCGGAGCTGCGCTCTGACGGGCAGATCAACCTGCTGAACTCCCTGTACGTGGCGGCGAATTACCCGATTAACGAAGTGTCGTTGTTCTTTAACAACCGTCTGTATCGCGGGAACCGCACCACCAAAGCCCACGCTGACGGCTTTGACGCCTTTGCCTCACCCAACCTGCAGCCGCTGCTGGAGGCCGGGATTCATATCCGTCGTCTGGGAACCCCTCCTGCGCCGAACACCGCGGGCGAGCTGATTGTGCATCCGATTACCCCGCAACCGATTGGCGTGGTGACCATTTATCCGGGTATCTCTGCGGACGTGGTGCGTAACTTCCTGCGCCAGCCGGTGAAAGCGCTGATCCTGCGCTCCTACGGCGTAGGCAATGCGCCGCAAAACGGCGAGTTTCTGAAAGAGCTTCAGGAAGCCAGCGAGCGCGGAATTGTGGTGGTGAACCTGACCCAGTGTATGTCCGGTAAAGTGAATATGGGCGGCTATGCCACCGGCAACGCGCTGGCGCATGCGGGCGTGATCAGTGGTTTCGATATGACCGTTGAGGCAACGCTGACTAAACTTCACTATTTACTGAGTCAGGATCTGGACATTCAGTCCATTCGCAGCGCGATGATGCAAAACCTGCGCGGCGAACTGACGCCTGACGAATAAGGAGGTCTCATGAAGCAACGCGCCCTGCTCCTGGTCGATTTGCAAAATGATTTCTGCGCGGGCGGTGCGCTGGCCGTCGCCGAAGGTGACAGCACCGTTGACGTGGCCAACACGCTGATTGACTGGTGCAAAGCCCGTGGTGAAGCAGTTGTCGCAAGCCAGGACTGGCACCCGGCAAATCACGGCAGCTTTGCCAGCCAGCACAATGTTGAGCCCTTCACCCAGGGTGAACTCGACGGGCTGGCGCAAACTTTCTGGCCGGATCACTGCGTACAGCAAACGGAAGGCGCGGAGTTACATCCGCTCCTGAACCAGAAAGCCATCGACGCGGTGTTCCATAAAGGTGAAAACCCGGCTATCGACAGCTATAGCGCGTTTTTTGATAACGGGCATCGCCAGAAAACGGCGCTGGACGCCTGGTTACGTCACCATGAAATCACCGAGCTGATTGTACTGGGGCTGGCAACGGACTACTGCGTGAAGTTCACCGTGCTGGATGCGCTTCAGCTTGGCTACACCGTCAGCGTCATCACCGACGGCTGCCGCGGGGTGAACATTCACCCGCAGGACAGCGCTCAGGCGTTTATGGATATGGCTGCGGAAGGCGCGACGCTGTATACGCTCGAAGACTGGCTGGAAACCCAGGCTTAGGCCTTTTAAGCCGGGTGGCGGCTGCGCCTTACCCGGCCGACTTCTTTGGTTTTGTAGGCCGGGTAAGCGTCAGCGCCACCCGGCAAAACTCCCCCTCCGATCCCCATAAAGTGAACTCCCTCGCAACCTCAGCGAAGCGGCAATGCTATTCTCTTCAGGCTGTTTTTTCGCCACGCCTTTTCCGTGGCGTGGTTATTTTTATTAAGTCAAAGAGGAACTTGTATGAAACGTTTGCCCTTGCTGGCAGCCTTACCCTTGCTTTGCGCGTCAGTTGCCTCCGCCAGTTCCCTGATGTCCGTGGGCTACTTTAACGGGGGTGGCGACGTCACCGCCGGACCGGGTGGCGATATCAATAAGCTGGACGTTCGCCAGATCACCCACCTGAACTACTCGTTTGGTCTGGTCTATAACGACGAAAAAGACGAAACCAACGCCGCGCTGAAAGATCCGGCGAAGCTGCATCAAATCTGGCTATCGCCAAAAGTGGCGTCCGATCTGGCCTTAATCCCCACGCTGCGTAAGCAAAACCCAAATCTTAAGGTCCTGCTCTCCGTCGGCGGCTGGGGCGCGCGTGGTTTCTCTGGCGCAGCGGCAACCCAAGAGAGCCGCGCGGTGTTCATCCGCTCCGCGCAGGAGATTGTTGAAAAATATGGTCTGGACGGGATCGACCTCGACTGGGAGTATCCGGTCAACGGCGCCTGGGGCCTGGTGGCTAGCCAGCCCGCCGACAGGGATAACTTTACCGCCCTGCTGAAGGAGATGCGCGACGCGTTCGGGCATAAAAAGCTGGTGACCATTGCGGTAGGCGCGAATGCGGAAAGTCCGAAAAGCTGGGTGGATGTGAAAGCGATTGCGCCCCTGCTCGACTACATCAACCTGATGACCTACGACATGGCGTACGGCACGCAGTATTTCAACGCCAACCTGTACGACTCCAGCGCCTGGCCGACGGTGGCCGCCGCGGACAAATACAGCGTCGATTTTGTGGTGAACAACTATCTGGCCGCCGGGCTGAAGCCACAGCAGATGAATCTCGGGATTGGTTTCTATGGCCGCGTACCGAAACGCGCCGTGGAGCCGGGCATTGACTGGACGAAACCCGATGCGCAAAAAAATCCGGCCACTCAGCCCTACTTCGGGCCGCAGGAGATCGGGTTGTTCAAGTCGCTCGGCTATGACCTGACCAAAGATACCTACGTGAAGTACAACGATATCGTCAAAAAGCTGCTGAACGATCCGCAGAAACGCTTTACTGAACACTGGGACGACCAGGCAAAGGTGCCGTGGCTTTCGGTGAAGGGTGCCGATGGCAACGCGCTGTTTGCGATTTCGTATGAGAACCCGCGATCCGTGGCGATCAAAGCGGACTACATCAAAGAGAAAGGTCTCGCCGGGGCGATGTTCTGGGAGTACGGCGCGGATGACGAAAACCAGTTAGCGAAGCAGCTGGCGGCGTCGCTCGGGATCCCGCACTAAAGTGTAGCGTGCCGGGTGGCGCTAGCGCTTACCCGGCCTACATGAGAGCATTATTTGAAAGTCGCAATCGGCTTCGGGATGATACCAAAGTCCTCTTTCAGCTCACGCTTGCTCTTCATCACCATTTGACCATGGGTGTCGATCGTCATGTGCTGCGCGTCGGTGTTGTTGCGCGCCTGCCACAGCATCACCAGCTGCAGGCTGTTCTCTTTTTGCTCCGGGGTCAGCGCGACGCCATCGGGCCATTTTCCCAGCTCTACGGCGGTGACCAGACGCTGATAAATCTCCGGCGTCATACCGCTAATCATGTCTTCAATATTCACAATCCCGCCCTTTTAAAGGAATAATTTGCTGAATCGTTTTTTCAACCCTTGATCTGGTCGCCGTTTTCGTCGTCAGTGAAGCTCATTGAGGCTGAATTCACGCAGAAACGCTCGCCCGTTGGCTGAGGGCCATCCGGGAAGACGTGTCCAAGGTGCGCATCGCAGTTGCCGCAGCGAATTTCGGTGCGTACCATACCGTGGGACGAGTCGGTCAGATAGCGGATAGCCTCATCGCTCACCGGCTCGTAAAAGCTCGGCCAGCCGCAGCCCGAATCAAATTTCGTTTGGGAATTGAACAGCGGAGCATCACAGACCAGGCAGTGGTAGACGCCGTCTCGCTTGTTGTGCAGTAAACGCCCGGTGAACGGCGGTTCCGTCCCGTGGTTTTGCGTCACGTAAAACTGCATTTCTGTGAGGTTTTTTTTCAAATCGTCGGGGTTACGTTGGTTCGACATATGCTTACATCTCGCTGTAGAAACAGACATCTTTTACCCCGCATTCTAACAAAACATTAACACCCTTGCGTGCACTTTTGATCTAAACTTATGTGTCGCGAAAAGGCGGTCAGGCAATTGTGATCATATTCACATTTTTATCCTGCGAGGACTTTAAAATTCCGGGCGCAGCCCCCATGTGGTTGCAAGCTCAAAGGGAAAGTGAGGCGAGTCAGTCGCACAAACGTTAGTCACAGGATTGATTTGTCGCAATGATTGACACGATTCCGCTTGACGCTGCGTAAGGTTTTTGTAATTTTACAGGCAACCTTTTATTCACTAACAAATAGCTGGTGGAATATATGACTATCAAAGTAGGTATCAACGGTTTTGGCCGTATCGGCCGTATTGTTTTCCGTGCTGCTCAGAAACGTTCTGACATCGAAATCGTTGGTATCAACGATCTCCTGGACGCTGAATACATGGCGTACATGCTGAAGTACGACTCAACTCACGGTCGTTTCGACGGCACCGTTGAAGTGAAAGACGGCCACCTGGTTGTAAATGGCAAAACCATCCGCGTTACTGCTGAGAAAGACCCAGCTAACCTGAAATGGAACGAAATTGGTGTTGACGTTGTTGCTGAAGCAACCGGTATCTTCCTGACCGACGAAACTGCACGTAAACACATCACTGCGGGTGCGAAGAAAGTTGTTCTGACGGGTCCTTCCAAAGACAACACCCCAATGTTCGTTCGTGGTGCAAACTTCGAAACTTACGCTGGCCAGGACATCGTTTCCAACGCATCCTGCACCACCAACTGCCTGGCACCGCTGGCTAAAGTTATCAACGACAACTTCGGCATCATCGAAGGTCTGATGACCACCGTTCACGCAACCACCGCTACTCAGAAAACCGTTGATGGCCCGTCTCACAAAGACTGGCGCGGCGGCCGTGGCGCGGCTCAGAACATCATCCCATCCTCTACCGGTGCGGCTAAAGCTGTAGGTAAAGTACTGCCAGAACTGAATGGCAAACTGACTGGTATGGCGTTCCGCGTTCCAACTCCTAACGTATCCGTTGTTGACCTGACCGTTCGTCTGGAAAAAGCTGCTTCTTATGAAGAAATTAAGAAAGCAATCAAAGCTGCTTCCGAAGGCCCAATGAAAGGCGTTCTGGGTTACACCGAAGACGACGTTGTATCTACCGATTTCAACGGCGAAGTGTGCACTTCTGTGTTCGATGCTAAAGCAGGTATCGCACTGAACGACAACTTCGTTAAACTGGTATCCTGGTACGACAACGAAACCGGCTACTCTAACAAAGTACTGGACCTGATCGCTCACATCTCCAAATAAGTTGAGATGAGTGTTTGATCCAAAAAGGCGACTTCGGTCGCCTTTTTTATTTATAAGACAGAGGATTGCTTAATGATTAATAAAATTTTTGCACTTCCGGTAGTCGAACAACTTACCCCTGTGCTCTCCCGCCGCCAGATTGACGGTGCTGACGTTATCGTCGTTGACCATCCGCGCGTTAAGGCCTCCGTGGCGCTGAACGGCGCCCACCTGCTCTCCTGGAAGCCGGAAGGTGAAGTTGAGGGATTGTGGCTCAGTGATGCGACCTCCTTCAAAAAAGGGGCTGCAATCCGTGGTGGCGTACCGATCTGCTGGCCGTGGTTCGGCCCGTCCGCACAGCCGGGTTTACCTTCTCACGGTTTTGCCCGTAACCAGCAGTGGACCCTGAAAGCGCATAACGAAGACGACAGCGGCGCCGTGCTGACCTTTGAGCTGCAGGCAAATGACGAAACCCGCGCTCTGTGGCCGCACGATTTCACCCTGTACGCCCGCTTTAAGCTGGGTAAAACCTGTGAAATCGAACTGGAAGCCCACGGCGAGTTCGAAACCACCTCCGCCCTGCACACCTATTTCAACGTGGGTGACATCAGCGCTGTGAAGGTGAGCGGTCTGGGCGATACCTTTATCGATAAAGTCGACAACGCGAAAGAAGGCAAACTCAGCGACGGCGTTCAGGCGTTTCCTGACCGTACCGACCGCGTCTATCTGCATCCGGAAGCATGCAGCATGATCCACGACGGTGCCCTGAACCGCGGCATTGAGGTAGTACATCACCATCACAGCAACGTGGTGGGCTGGAACCCGGGCCCTGCACTGTCTGTCAGCATGGCCGACGTGCCTGACGACGGTTATAAAACGTTTGTCTGCGTGGAAACGGCCTGCGTGACTACCCCGCAGAAAGCGAGTGAAGAAAAGCCATCTCGTTTAGGTCAGACGATCCGCATTATTAAGCGATAATCTCGCTGCACCACACTAAAGCAAACGGGGCGCAAGCGCCCCGTTTTGATGCACCAATTGCACAATATAAGTGCGCAATCAGAACTTGTAGGTCACACCGACAGAGAAGATGCCTGCCCAGGACTTATCGACCATCGGGCTGTCTTTCACTTCATCGCTCAGACGCTCATAACGGCCAGTACCGTACACGCTCCAGTCGCCAAGGAAGTTATAGCTCGCGGTCAGCTCCAGGTACGGATCCCAGCCGTCATCTGCGCTGTAGCTCTTCAGACCGCTACGACGGGACTCGTTTTTAGAGACGCCATAATAGTAGTCATTGTAGTTCTCGCTGTTGTACTGCACACCGATACCCGGCGTCAGGGTCAGACCACCGTTGGTGTAACGGTACAGCCACGCCAGATCCCAGATAAAGCCGTTGCTGTTATCCAGCGTATCGCCTGCCAGGGCCGTACGCAGGAAGCCATACTGGGTGTTATGCACATAAGAGAGGCCGGCCATCATCGAGCTTTTACGCTTGTCGAGCTGGCGAAGCGCGTGGCTGTCGCTGTCACCCGGCTTGAAGTGCGTAGGATCGTAGTACGCCATGATGGAGAGCTTATCGGCCGTATCGTTCCACAGATAGTAGCCGCCGCCGAGCCCACGGAACCAGACGTTATCGCCTTCATAGGTGATAACCGGCACAGGATAAACATCACGGTCATACTGTTTGTACGGGCTGTTAATGACGCCAACACCCGCGCCAACCGTCCACTGACTTTCCGCCTGTGCGGTGCTTACTGCGGTCGCGGCAAGGATGCCTAATGCCAGAAGTTTGAGTTTGGTCACAATCCATTCTTTCCTGTAGTCAAATAATCAGCGGGTGAAGTGTAACCGCCATTCCCGTACATCCCAAAATTTTTTGCCTGCTAATCAGTCTGATTAACCCATTATTTTTAACTTATCAGATGACAACCGGCTTTCATTTACATGACCGCTGAATGAAAAATGTGCTTTTGCCTTATTACCAGAGTGGAAATTTTTGGATGAGTTATTGATATGTCATTGAAAGTAGATTTTATGGGCATGCAAGTTTTGCAAATGCCATCTACGCTTTAATTTAAGAAGAGTTTTCCTGAACACCCTGCGGTTCTTAGCGTCTGACCTGGCACACAGGTTGCTGCTCTGGCAGTGAGGTGCGAGAGATTCTCTTCCGGGAGCCTCCACTACTCATACGAACGGCTCTTATCCTGTGCTAAAAAACGAAAGGACGGCATGCCATGAATATATTCGATCACTATCGCCAGCGCTATGAAGCTGCCAAGGACGAAGAGTTCACACTGCAGGAGTTTCTTACCATCTGTCGGCAAGATCGCAGTGCCTATGCCAATGCGGCAGAACGGCTATTGATGGCTATTGGTGAGCCAAACATGGTTGACACTGCCCTGGAACCCCGGCTTTCCCGTCTCTTTTCGAATCGGGTGGTCGCCCGATACCCGGCGTTTGAAGAGTTCTATGGCATGGAAGATGCCATAGAGCAGATAGTCTCCTACCTGAAGCATGCCGCTCAGGGTCTGGAAGAGAAGAAACAGATCCTCTATTTACTCGGCCCCGTGGGCGGCGGTAAATCCTCGCTGGCGGAACGCCTGAAGTCGCTGATGCAGCGCGTGCCTATCTATGTCCTGAGCGCCAACGGCGAGCGCAGCCCGGTGAATGACCACCCGCTGTGCTTGTTCAATCCGCAGGAAGATGCGCAGATTCTGGATAAAGAGTACGGCATCCCGCGTCGCTACCTCGGCACCATCATGTCGCCGTGGGCGGCAAAACGCCTGCACGAGTTTGGTGGCGACATCACCAAATTCCGCGTGGTGAAAGTCTGGCCGTCGATCCTGGAACAGATCGCCATCGCTAAAACGGAACCCGGTGATGAGAACAACCAGGATATTTCGGCGCTGGTCGGTAAGGTCGACATCCGCAAGCTGGAAAACTTCGCACAAAACGACCCGGATGCCTACGGTTACTCCGGCGCGCTGTGCCGGGCTAACCAGGGGATTATGGAGTTCGTCGAGATGTTTAAAGCGCCCATCAAGGTGCTGCATCCGCTGCTGACGGCCACTCAGGAAGGAAACTACAACGGGACGGAAGGTATCTCCGCCCTGCCGTTTAACGGGATCATTCTTGCCCACTCGAACGAATCTGAATGGGTGACCTTCCGTAACAACAAAAACAATGAGGCTTTCCTTGACCGCGTGTACATCGTTAAGGTGCCTTACTGCCTGCGGATCTCCGAAGAGATCAAAATTTACGAGAAACTGCTTAACCACAGTGAGCTGGTGCATGCGCCGTGCGCGCCGGGCACGCTGGAAACGCTGTCTCGCTTCTCCATCCTGTCGCGCCTGAAAGAGCCGGAAAACTCCAGCATCTACTCGAAAATGCGCGTCTATGACGGTGAGAGCCTGAAGGATACCGATCCGAAAGCGAAGTCGTATCAGGAGTATCGCGACTACGCCGGGGTTGATGAAGGGATGAACGGTCTGTCCACGCGCTTCGCGTTTAAGATCCTCTCCCGCGTCTTTAACTTCGACCATGCGGAAGTGGCGGCCAACCCGGTGCATCTGTTCTACGTGCTGGAGCAGCAAATCGAGCGCGAGCAGTTCCCGCAGGAGCAGGCTGAACGCTACCTTGAGTTCCTGAAAGGTTACCTGATCCCGAAATACGCCGAGTTCATTGGCAAAGAGATCCAGACGGCCTACCTGGAATCCTATTCAGAATACGGGCAGAACATTTTTGACCGTTATGTCACCTACGCTGACTTCTGGATCCAGGATCAGGAGTACCGCGACCCGGATACCGGCCAGCTGTTTGACCGTGAATCCCTGAACGCGGAGCTGGAAAAAATCGAGAAGCCTGCCGGGATCAGCAACCCGAAAGACTTCCGTAACGAGATTGTGAACTTCGTCCTGCGCGCCAGAGCGCATAACAACGGGCGCAATCCGAACTGGACCAGCTACGAGAAGCTGCGCACGGTCATTGAGAAGAAAATGTTCTCCAATACCGAAGAGCTGCTGCCGGTGATCTCGTTTAACGCCAAAACCTCAACCGATGAACAGAAAAAACACGACGATTTTGTCGACCGTATGATGGAAAAAGGCTACACCCGCAAACAGGTCCGCCTGCTCTGCGAATGGTACCTGCGCGTGCGTAAATCGTCTTAAAACAAGTGCCCGGCGGCGCTTAGCGCCTGCCGGGCCTACAAAATGCAAGTTGGCAAATGCAGTACGGGGGGTATATGACCTGGTTTATTGACCGGCGTCTTAACGGCAAAAACAAGAGCACGGTGAACCGCCAGCGCTTCTTGCGTCGTTATAAAGCGCAAATTAAACAGTCTATCTCCGAGGCCATCAACAAACGCTCGGTGACCGACGTCGACAGCGGCGAGTCTGTCTCCATCCCCACCGATGACATCAGCGAACCGATGTTTCATCAGGGGCGAGGCGGCCTGCGCCATCGCGTACACCCAGGTAATGACCACTTCGTTCAGAACGACAGAATTGAGCGCCCTCAGGGCGGCGGCGGTGGTTCAGGAAGCGGTCAGGGACAGGCCAGCCAGGACGGTGAAGGTCAGGACGAATTTGTCTTCCAGATCTCAAAAGATGAATATCTCGACCTGCTGTTCGAAGACCTGGCGCTGCCGAATCTGAAAAAGAATCAGCATCGTCAGCTTAATGAATATAAAACCCACCGCGCGGGCTATACCGCCAACGGCGTGCCCGCCAACATCAGCGTCGTGCGTTCGTTGCAGAACTCGCTGGCGCGACGCACGGCCATGACGGCAGGCAAACGTCGCGAACTGCGCGAGCTGGAGAGCAGCCTGAAGGTGGTGGAAAATACGGAACCGGCGCAACTGCTGGAAGAGGAGCGCCTGCGTAAAGAGATTGCAGAGCTGAGGGCGAAGATCGAACGGGTCCCGTTTATCGACACCTTCGACCTGCGCTACAAGAACTACGAGAAACGCCCTGAGCCCTCCAGCCAGGCGGTGATGTTCTGTCTGATGGACGTGTCCGGCTCGATGGACCAGGCCACGAAGGATATGGCGAAGCGTTTTTATATCCTGCTCTATCTGTTCCTGAGCAGAACCTATAAGAACGTCGAGGTGGTCTATATCCGTCACCATACCCAGGCAAAAGAAGTGGATGAACATGAGTTCTTCTACTCGCAGGAAACCGGGGGCACCATCGTCTCGAGCGCGCTGAAGCTGATGGATGAAGTGGTCAAAGAGCGCTACGACCCGGCACAGTGGAACATTTATGCCGCGCAGGCGTCGGATGGCGATAACTGGGCCGACGACTCGCCGCTGTGTCACGAGATTCTGGCGAAGAAAATTCTGCCGGTCGTGCGTTACTACAGCTATATCGAAATCACCCGTCGTGCGCACCAGACCCTGTGGCGGGAGTATGAGCATCTGCAGTCGATGTTCGATAATTTTGCCATGCAGCATATCCGTGACCAGGATGACATTTATCCGGTGTTCAGGGAGCTGTTCCACAAGCAAAGCTCAACAACCTCAAACTAACCCTTGTTAATCAGCCAGTTAGCTTTGTTTTACTGGCTGATTAACTATAGTTTTCATGTTTAAAATTCTCCATAATTTTCATTGCCTTAGTTTTTATTTTGGGGAAGGCAGTTTAGTGGTTATCCGGTTATATAGTGGGTAACTTGTCCTCCCCTATAATGTTAAGGGTGTGAGTCAGTACGCCATATACAGTTACATCATCCAGCGCGTCACCTTCTATCACTTCACCATCTTCGGTTATCAATGCCGCTCCGTATAGCTTTGCAAACTCGTTCCTGTTATCCATTCTTACCAGTAGCGTATCTCCCTGCTCTGACCTCATGGCAACGTTAATGACAGCCCAACCGCATGACGTTTCTATTACCCTGCAGTTTCCATCAATTCCGCATAACAGATCGATGGTTAACCGTTGTTCCTGGTAATCCATTGCTGGTGAAGGAAAGCCCATTAGAAAACCCTCCCCATGTTACGCAGGATCCAGTACCGGTTCTCGCTTCCTTTTGTCGTCTTATCGGCGAAGTCCGGCTGGTATCGCTCGATCCATGAATTTGCATCCGCCTGGCTGAAATGCCAGTTCCTTTCCTGCAGTTCAGCGATGAATTTGTCTGTATGCAGGCAGAGATAGCCCTTCGGGTTTTGCTGTATGGCCGCAATAAAAGCAGCACGAATATCCGGTTGACGAGGCATAAACGCACCCTCACTCGCTCATTGACTGTATACATATACAGTAGTATTTTTATAAAAACAGATCAAGCACAGGCAATTTTCACTTTTAAGAGGATCGGTATGTTTGTTGAACTGGTTTATGACAAGCGAAATGTTGAGGGGCTCCAGGGGGCCGGAGAGATCATCCTGGCTGAACTAACAAAGCGGGTGCACAAAATTTTTCCTGATGCCGAAGTGAAGGTAAAGCCGATGCAGGCGAACGGCTTGAATAGTGATGCCAGCAAAAGCGATCGGGAAAAGCTAAACCGCATGCTGGAGGAGATGTTTGAATAGTCAGATAACTGGCTAAATAATTTTTAAATTCAATATGTTAATGACGATGGAATATTTTTAGGAATATTTTGTTGTCATTTTTGTTGTTGATGGTACTTGAACGCGGGTGAATTTCCGCAATCAATAAAAATAGGTCGATCAGTAAGATGGGTATCTGCGGAGGTGGAAACGTGGATCGATGAAAAAATTCGAGCATCTAGGGGGGAATAACGATTCTGCATGAGTATGCTATATTGCCGGTTTCTGAGTTCCCGACCGTTCGCCAGGTTGGCCTGTAAATCTTGTTCGGGTAATATTCCCGACGTTTGCTCGGGCATGAACACTGGGCTACCAGCCGCCCGTTCTTGCATACGACGGGCGGCGGCATTTTACCCTTATGCAGGTTTTTCAGGCCAGGTGATATCTGGCGCAGTTTCTGTATCTATCACAGTGACTGCATCAATATAGTCCATCCAGGCATTAAGTGATGCCGTTTCGTCCGAGGTCAACTTCCGGCCTATGAGCAACTTCGTTTGCCATATGACGATCTTACTGGAGGCATAATCAAGTCGGGACTGTTTTTCCGCATCAGCTTCTGCGATCAGTTCCTCGTGTGTTTTTTCTGGTTCAGGCAGTGGCATAAATTCTTTTCCGTCGTATGACCAGCCAACGCTTGCAACGGAATCATCATTCAGCTCTACGGTTACAAATTCAGAGAAGAGTTCCCCTTCACTATTCCAGGAAACCAGATTTTCAACAACACTATCTTTTACCAGTGCATACCGCTTTATCATTATGCAAGCTCCCATAGAATAATAAGCCCATCACCACCTAATCCACCCGTAAAACCTCCGCCAGGGTATTGGGCACTGTTTGCGCCACTACCTCCCGCCCCATCTTTAGCATTAGTGCCATTTCCACTGGTTCCACCTATACCAATGGGGCCCTGTGCAAACCTGCTGGATGCGCCATTGCCCGATACTGAGTTTCCTGGGGTCGTGTACAGGGCGTTACCGCTCGCCCCCCCCTGAATGGATTCGATTAAAGTCAATGGCGTTGTTCCGGCATTTGTGACATTACCGCCCATGAGGCCACGTGATTGCACCGGCGATGAGCCAGAAAAAGTCACTGCAAGGGTTCCGCCTTTTCCGCCTGCGCAAGTAACACCGCAAAATGACGTGCTTCCCCCAACAGTGGCAGAATTTGATGTCGATGCGTGAACCCCGACGGTGTAATTGAAGTTAGTGATATCTCTAATCTTTACAAGGAATTTGGCGTAACCACCTGCTGACCCTCCATCGCCAATACCTACAACGCCGCTTCCCGTCGCTGGGGCGTTCCCGCCATTACCTCCGGCAGCCTGCAATTCAACAAGAGCATATTTGGCTTCAGGCGAGGGGGTGTATACCCCCGATGCCGTCAATCGCATCGGCGGTGCAAGCAGACGACCTACAAATCCATCGCTATCCCCCAAACCAAGGTTTGCGAGAGCTTCAGCTACTGCAGCAGTGCCATCACCTTTGATATCAGCAAATGGATGTGCGCGACTAAGTAGTAATGATTTAAGCGCAGTCAGAAGCTGGTTGTGTTTAGATTTATCCAGTGCAGTTCCAGTTGCCTCCACCACGCCAGCAAGCTCCTCCTGCAGCATGTCGAAGTAATCGTCATCAAGCTCTGTTGCCGGGGTTCCTGTCTGTGGATTCCCACGGGTAAAGCCATTCTTCCCCGCGCCGAATTTATCTTTCTGCGCAGTAGATGTATCAATACGATGCATAGTGTCTCCGGTTACGGATATTTGAAAGTTACGTAGGTATGTGACGGGCAGAGTTTGTTGATAACGCATTCAGCAACCGTGTCGCCCCAGTAGCGAACCGGTGTTTCACAATTGTCTGAGCAGGTCATCCAAGTGGCATCTGTTGAAGCAGGCATATTGACCTGCCAGTAATACCGCCATTCAGTCGAGTAGGTCGCATCGACACACGATGATGTGCATTTAAATGGACCATTGTTATAACGCGTGATCGTGGCTCCTGGCTTACCCAGTGCTGCCAGCTGGCGAAGATAGAAATCTTCATTAATACCACCAGCAAGGTTGACCCTGGCGTCAAGGCGCTGCTGCCGCTGCCGCAAAGTCTGTGTTCCGGAGGGAATACATTCGTCAGGCAGACCACAGCACCGCTCCCATCGGTCAATAAGCTCTGTTGTCGTTCGTGGGTCGATCTCCAGCATGAGCTCGTCCCCACGCTGATGCGCCCTGAGTAAAGACGGAGCAGCGCCACTTATCGCCACATCGTCAACTGACCATGCAGGGCCAGGAGGCAGCAGCGCCCCCAGAAGCTGGACATAATCATCATTGCTCACGCCCACGTTATTACCCCCAGAACGGCAAGTTCATTTTTCGCGATCGGCGTATCTGCTGTTGGCGAAAGAAGTTTATGGCTGTACTCACCCGCAGCAATAGAAATGGCCTCATTCGTCCTGGAAAGCTCCAGGGTTCCTTCCGGATAGCCGTCCCGCAACAGAAATGATCGGAGTTCAGCCTCCACGGCCGCGCGTATTTCAGGCGTGTCAGGATTCAGGTCGATTGTGTAGTTGACCGTTTTTGGCGTTCCCTTGAACACATAAAGGTCTGAACCCGCAACCGGTGCCAGAGGTTCTATATGAGCCTGGGCTGCTGCAACCGTTGCATCATCCAGGATAGGGTTAATCAGGTCACTGCTGGCTATCAAAACGCCAACCGTTCCCGTTCCCATCCAGTGCCGGTAGGTCCATGCGCGGGTTACACCTGGAACTTCTTTTGCCCAGACAATGTAATCGCCGTCAGCGCCCCCCTGCGGGGTCCAGTAGTAACGCTCAAGAACACGGGCGCGCCATACCTCAAGATCTTCAATATCAAAGCCGCCGGTTATCGTATCTGCCAGGCCCCCGGAAGGGAGTCCATTAACAGGCGAAACCAGTGAAAGCGTCTCCCCGTCATCCATATTTCCGGTCATGCCTGTCACACTGCAAAGAACGGGGACGCGAAGAACGCCGCCCGCACTTGTAGCATCTGCCTGCGCCGTATACTGCACGAGGTCATCACGCTGAATTACCGCCCCGGCGCTCACCTTCAGCCCGTTCGATACGCCGTCCCAGCGCATAAAACCAGACGCGGCCACGGCATCTTTTCGAGGGCAGCGTTTCATTGCTGCGTGACGGTAAAGCCATGATTCGTCGCAAAGGTCAGGCAGCATATTCATTGCCAGGTAATCGATATAGCCGTAGACCGTATGCAGAGCCCCCGCATAAACCTTAGCCCTGACATCTTCATCCATACGACGAAGCTCATCATTGATGTCGAGACGGGCAAAAAGGTCTGTGCGGATCATGCTAATATTTTCGGCCAGCGTTGGCCGCCGGAATTCACTGTCCGCCATTGGTGATTACGCTCCACAGATCGTTAAAGGAAATAGTTACAGGCCCATCCCGGCGCCAGAGAACAATCTTGTTTCCCAGTTCGTTAATACCCGTTCGCTGGATATCAATGTCGATACGCGTCACCACGCCATCCTCCTGCATCCACTGGAGAGCATCACGCAGATAGTTACGAACAGTATTCACGAGTGCATTCGTCAGTTTGCTGCGCTGCAGTAACCAGAGTTTTGAACCATATCGGTCGTTCGCAACAACAGGCCAGGTATCCCCCCACCACCCCATAGGTACATCAACATTGTCATCAGGATCGGCGCGCCGGTGAGTGAATAAAGAAATCACCACTGCGCGGGTGAGCGGATCGAGCTGAGAGCTGGCACTGACGGTTTTTCCGTTTACTGTTAACCAGAGCTCCATTACGCCTCCATTTCCGTATCAGGTGTGTCAGTGGTATTTCCGTTCTCCTTATGTTTGTGCCCGTTATAGGTCACGCGCATTGCGGCCATTGTCAGACCAGAAGAATCACATAAGTCCTTTATCTGTCCTGTCGATTCGATATCCATTTCAAAACGGGCTTTAGGGGCATTTTTGAAGGTGATGACTTTTCCACCACCATCGATCACGATGCCATTTCTTGTGAGGGTGACTGTCTGGCCCTGGTCATCGTAGAAAGCAACCTCTCCGGTTTTCAGTCCTTTAATTCGGTACCGGCGATCGGAGATACTCACCACTACAGCATGGGATCGATCGCCATCCGGAAAGAGCACAACGGCCTCTGCGCCGGATTTAGCTCGGGATGTAAAACCATAGGGCTCAAGATGTTCAATGCCTGCCTTTCCCTGGCCTGCCAGTAATTCGACATCGACCGTCTGGCATTTGCTGGCAGCGTTGATACTCTTCACCACCGCACGCCCGATAAGGCTCAGAACCTGACGCTGAAGGCTTTGTATAGCTCCCATCAGAACGGCTCCTCTTTCGCTTTGCGTTTTTTTATACCCTTCGTTTGCTTGTCTTCCGGTTCGGGAAGATAGGCATCAGGAGGACCGACACGCAGCTCAGTCAATGTGCCGTTGTTATCTTTAGTGAATGTCACTTCAGAGATGAGGAGTTCGCTGTTGTTGAAGCCGCAAACCGGGTCGAAAACCATGACACGCTGATTTGGCTGCCACAGGGTTCCGTCTCCCTGTCTCCAGCCCCAGACCACGTAGGTTGTTTCATCGGTACGTGCTGCGCGCTGCCGGGCTTCAAACTCTGCGCGGGCGATACAGCTCGCGCCGGTTGCCTGCCCCGTCTGCTGAACGGCCATCGGACGATAACGCCCTATGCCTGCATCGGTGGTTTTAGCCCGAAGTGCAGTAGTGGTCGCAGCACCAAAGTCATTATCGTTACCTGCTCGCTGGCCGGAGACCTGATACGTGGAAAAGCGCTCCCGGATGCTCTTTTCGGTATCACAGGAAATAATGTTTTTTCCCAGCACCAGCGCGGTATGGGCGCGCGTAGAGCCTATGCCACCAATAACAAGACGCCCTTTGGGATCGTCATAGGCCAGCGCCTGCTGCTGTCCCAGCATTTTATTGAGCACTTCGATAACCGTTTCACCGTGATCGGGCTGCACACCGGGGATGACAGAAGAAGGGGCTCCAGCGTTCACCACATCAATGTTAAATGGCTTTGCGAGCGAGGCGGCAACCTGTATCAGGGAAAGACCGTTAAATTGGGTAGGATCGGCAGCACAGTCTATGAGGTCTGCTGTAATGCTGCGGCCACTGATTCCGGTACTGATTGAGCGTGCATCGTAGCGAACGGGTGTTGCCTCCACCCAGCCAGTTATTACGAGATCGTCACCGATCAAAACCTCTACACGATCACCATTTTTCACCCGTAGTTGCAGCGATGTCACACCATCGCCCCCAGGCCACTCGCGGGTAATCTCTACGCTATAATCTCGCGCCAGCCGTTCGATGCCAGCCCCAATTCTTACAGAAGTCCATCCCCCCCATTCGCGTCCGTTCACTCTCAGCGTTACGTCATCGTTCATCGCACCGGAACCCTCAGGGGTGAAACCGGCACAAAGCCGGGATGTGTGACCGCGTTGCGCCTGACAATGTCAGACTCCCGTGCAGCGTTATCAAACCAGGTTGCCGCCAGTACCAGCGCTGGTAAAACCTCAGGCGGAGTGCGTTCAACCGTTTTTTCTGTCTGCGACAGACGTTTTTTGATGTCACTGTTGAGGTCAGACTTCACACGACGCAGCGCCAGAAAAAGACGGTCATCTGTGGCTCTGGCCATTTCTTTATCAATGGCAGTATTCAGGGTGTCGCGAATATCAACGAGCTCGTCCCAGGTCGAAACATCCACAGATGTCGTTTCATCCGGAGCATTGTTCAGCGCGGGGTGTGTCACCGAAGGCCAGCCAGCGCTCTGCCCGCTCTGCTCATTATTCTTGTGTATTGATGCCGGAAGCGACGTGACCGTGTAAACCGCTTCACTTATGGCTGTTGTGCGAATAGCACTGGCAACATAGTTACCCTGTTCCTTTCGGTTGTACGTCGTTTTACTGTCCGTCTTCCAGACACCACGAGGAGAAAGATCGCTGCCCAGCGAAATGCCGGAGAAGTTTTTGATCATGGTGTATAAATCGCTGGCATTTCCTGCCAGCCGGTTTCCTGAACGCCACATTGACTGTAACTGTTCAATGAAACCCTTACCTGATGATGGAGGCGGGAGTAACACGGAAATATCACCCTGCAATAATCGCGCTGCAGAAGATATTCCGGCATCCACCAGCGCCATTTTTTCAGAGACATAGCCAAGCATGCCTCTAGCATCTTCAACCACGCCGTTCTGCACAAAATCTGGCATGCCTTCCATACCAAATTTTCCGAAGTTATCGCTGATACAGTCATCAAGCGCCGAACATGAAGACACCAGAGTATTAGCCGTAGCAGCGCCGGATGTCGGGTAAGAAAGTTCTCCTGCCTCAACAAACTGGAGATCAAACCGTACCATTCTCCCTTCGCCGGATGTCGAGCTGACTTTAATCTCACCATCTACGCAGACGTTCAATTCCCCATAAGTGGGGTGTATCAGAATCCCCGGCCCCGGTTTGTTCAGCGCTTCAATAAGCCTGTCACGCTGTTCCCAGCAATTATCGCCAACAACATAAGCGGTAATGTTCGGGCGGAAAGTAACTTTGCCCAGGTCTTCCGTGTAGGGCTTGTCCCGGTTTGGGTATTCATGGGTTTCAACACGACGCCCTACCGGAGCCCCTTCTCCTTCAAACTTGAATGGAACGCCCCTAAATGACGCTTCCTGCAGTCTGTCTTTCCACGCCATAGATTCTCCAGATATAAAAAAACCCGCCGAAGCGGGTTTTGATTAAGATTGTTTATTTTCAATCTCTTCCTGAAGTTCAAAAAAACGTTGTCTGAACTTCATCGGGTCTTTGATATACCGAATGGGGGCATGAACTGCACCAGTATCGCTGATGACCAAAGAACCATATCCAAGTAGTCGTCCTGAAATATCTTGCTTAATTTGAAGGCTCGAAATTTTCTTAATTGGTATCTCGACTGTATCCCGTTTGATTAAACCAGATTTGGCAATCAATCGTTTGTTCGTGATAGCGGCTTCATTAGAACGTAAGATGAAATAACCCAAAGGGATCAATACAAATCCCACAAGGGTTGCGAAACCAAGAATCAGGCCCCACACAATCCACGGAAGCCAAGCCCAGAGAGTAACCTTCCCACGATAAATTACTTCTTCATTGCCAATTAAGTTTGAATCAATATATGACATTTTTCTTGTCCATCAGAAATGAGGGAAGAAATCATATCACCATATTTCAGAATATTCCCAATTGAAATCACCCACCCATTCCTGTTCTTCCGATCCGCGTATACCCCACATCGTGGTTTACATCGATACCGGAAGCGCGCGTATCAGTTACCTTCATGCCAGGCGGTGCATTCTCAAATTGGACTGTTACCGTTCCCTGAGGCTGAGCCGACGCCCCCTGTTTAATCTGGTAAGGGTTATAACCAGGGCTAGCCACGCCGGTGCCATAAGCCCCATAACCACCAGCGCCCCATTGTGCAGCGTTAGCGGCAGCGACCGTATCGCTTGCCCCATCAGAGAACCATTCGATAATGGGTTTCAGCTTCTCCCACATATCCTGGAACCATTTCACCACCGGCCCCCAGTTATTAATTACCATCCCAAGCGGCGTCCACGAAAATGCGGTTTTTATGAGCTCCCAGCCAAATTCAAAAAGTGGGCTGATGAAATCCCACATTTGTTTAAAATAGGGACCAACCACATCCCAGTTTGAGACAATTAGCCCAGCGGCCATTGCTATTCCTGTGAGGATCATCCCAAGCGGCGTCATCGATGCCAGCCTGCTGGCAATCGTTATAGCCTTCCCGACGCCCATAATTCCCAGCTTAAGGGTGGCAAGACCGGCAACAAGACCTGCTACGCTGCGAATAACCCTCGGGTTCTGGTCGGCGAAAGTAGTGAACTTTTCGCCCAAATCGCCAAGCCAGATCGTCAGATTTTTTGTATCACCTGAGAAAGCACTTCCGATCGCTGCCAGTCCATTAGTTGCGGTGCCGGTCATAGCTTCCCAGAGGTTAGCAAGGGTTCCAAGCTGTGCTTCAACACGTTTATTCAGGCTGGCCTGCTGGTTCATTTTCTGCTGAACCTGGTCATAGCCGTCTTTACCCTTGTCGATAAGGGCATTAACAACCTGGAGCGTCTCCGCATCGTCACCAAACAACGCTTTTAACACCCCGGTTCGTTTCACATCAGTCAAGTTCCTGAGCTTCGCCAGTTGCGTGAACATCTTATCAATACCGCCGAAACTGCCTTTACCGTCGGTGAAATCAAGATTCACTCCGAGTTTTTGACGCTCGAGCACTTTATTCACGCTGTTGACTTTCTTAACATCCAGGCCTGACTGAATGACTTTACGAAGGGCGTTACCTGCTGACTCACCCTGCATGCCCATCTGATCCATCATCACGCTTATAGGCGCAAGACCCTGAGCCGCTTTTAGCCCATCTTTGTTTACCATCTTCAGAACAGAACTGGTCTTGGTGAAGAAAGACAGCATGTTGGTATCATCCACCCCCAGATAAAATGCCTTCTGGATGGTGTCGAATAACCCCATCATGTCATCTGAAGCGGTGCCGGTGGCGTCCTGCATTTTCGCGGCAAATTCAGCCGCAGCTTCAGGTGTCTTTTTCAGCTGAACGGCAAGGTACGCTGTCGCTTTCCCCACCCCGCCCAGAATGTTTTCTGCCGGAATACCCTGGCGACCCAGCATTTGCATCATGTTCTGAAAATCAGCCGTGGTACCCGGCAGCTGATTACCGAGCCCCACGGCAAGTTTATTGATTTTTTCGAAACTGTTACCGACCTCACCATTGGCCTGCATCATCGCCACTTTCAGACCCGTTGCCGCATTTTCCTGATCGGCGAAAGCCTTGAGTGAAACAGTCAGCCCTGCTGCAAGGCCACCAGCAAGAGCAATTCCGCCCTTCGATGCCTCTTCGGCCTGACGTTTAAAACCACGAATGTTTTTCTGCATTCGTGAAAGCGCAGGAGAAAGCTTATCCACGCCGGTGATCAGCGCTTTCAATTCAAACTCAGCCATTGCGACGTTTCTCCTGTTCTATTCTGTTTGCCTGGCTGACCAGTAACGGAAGCTCACTGACTGGCATATTCAGCAGTTCAAAAGGGTTAATGCGCCAGTAGCTGGCGCAGTCAAAAAAGCGGTCGGTGAGATACTCCGCCGTCAGCCCTGGAGGAAAAAACCAGCAATAAGCCAGCCTGCCGAGTTCAGGTCCCCTGGAGACATTTGATCAACGGTGCTCAGGGGGACATTTGCCAGCCTGACGATGTATTTAGCAATAATGTGCGCCTGAAGTTTGATCGACTCGTCCTGGTTCATCTGATAGGGGTAACCCAGCTCACGAACGTCTTTCCCCGTAGGCTCGCTAATCTCCAGGACGCTGATTGTTTCACCATGTGCATTGACTGGGTTGCTCAGCTCAAGTTCTTTCATTACTGGTAATCTCCCTCTTCACCGTGGAATTCAAGATCCGCTGTACCTTCTTCAGCGTTATGGTTGGCTTCACCATGCAGCCAGGCGGATGACAGAACATAAACCTGACCGTTAGCCAGTTCGGCGGTAATCGTCATCTGGTCTGATGTCGTCACCTTGCTGACCGGGAAGTCTTTCGGCACTTTAAAGGTGCCCTTAACGTAAGGGGCGCGATGAGTTTCCTTTCTGTCTACGTCCCCGGCCATGCCAATGATGTCGTCATTGACCGTCTTGTTCATTGGCACCTCAATGCCGCCGGTCAGCGATAACTGCTGACCGTCAATTTTGAAATAACAGGTACCTGCAATGCGTGCCATTACGCGGACTCCTCTTGATACTGAAGACGGAACTGATTAAGCAGCGCGAAGACACGCAACTGGTTAACGTAATCAGGTGGATAAAGTACGTTGATGCGGGTCGGGTCATTCGCATCGCGCTCAACAATCAGGTGCGCTTTAAACAGGTCATAGTTTTCTACGATCCCTTCACGCTCCATCTGGCGATACGTTGCCAGCAACTCACCCTTAATGACCGCAGGGGTGACAATCGCCTGGCCGGGGCCGAATCGTGTACCATCATTCGCCAGTTTATGACGGCCATACTTGCTGGTAATAACGGACTTCAGGCGACGGAGCACGTACGCACTGGTATGCAGCGTTTCGCTGTCCAGATAGCTGTTATCCGACACGCCGTAAGCGTTCTTTTTGTAGGTGGTGATATCGCGCTGAATACGAAGCACACCTCCTTCTGCATATGCAGTAGCGATACCGTGAGTCAGTAACGATTGCTGCTCAGTACGGATGAAACGCTTGCCCGTTGGGGGCGGTAACATCCCTGTCAGCTCTCCCGTTTGAGTCGGGCGGGCAGGATCGATACGCAGGAATACCGCAGCGCGGGCAGTTCGGCTTGCCGCCAGTTCATCTGGACAGGACTGAACAGTTTTTTCATAACCTGCAAGCGTCACATGCGGATCGTTGAACATATCGCCGACCGTGATCAGGTCACTTACAGCGGCGATTTTTGCCGTATACACGTGGCCGTAAATCTGGCGCAACCAGCTCCAGCGACCGCTGGTATCGTTCATCTCCAGTGTAAAGGCGTTCATTGATGCGGTATCGTTGAACGGATGCCCGATATAGTCGAACGGCTCGTCACCCATTGCGGCAATTGCCCCGGTCAGTACAGGGGCGCCAGCACCTGCCACCCCCGAGGCGACGGCAATAAGTACCCCCGCTGGCAGCACTTCCCCTCCGCTAAAACCGTAGTAGTTAAGGGTGATCGGAATGTCGTTTGCCCAGGTGCCTTTATGACGGGCGGTAAGCGTTACTACACCGTTATTGGCAGAGGCGGTAAAAGGTGTCTGTCCGTCAGCAGTTATGGCAGCAGCAATTGCTGATGCAATAGCCGTGACAGTATCGCCGGTAGTGACATTAGCCTGAATGCGACGGCGGCCGATGTACAGACTGACCACGCCGGAACCCGTGGCAGCTCCTGTTACCGTCAGGGTAAAGGTGGCGGCTGTTCCTGTATCAGGTACAGCAACCACCCAGAGTTCACCAAACGGGTCGGTGAGTCGATAGGCTTCAACCATACGTGCCAGCTGGCTACCAGCACCACACTGCTGGATGGCGTAGTCTTTCGACGGCATGAAGACCAGCTCATTCGTGGCAATGGCTGCCCCTGCGTTTGCATGACCAATCAGTAACGATGGCGCGCTGGTCTGAGAGGTATTCGCTGCGCTATTGTCCATTTCAGCATAGAACAGCGGAACCCGGAGATCAGACGGAATGTTGTTCATAGAGACTGTCATTTAGCGCTCACCTTTTTTTTAGTTTCAGCCTCTTTCGATGGCTGAACAATTTCGATATCTCCGTCGAGTTCCCGACGGTACCAGTACTGGCTTTCATCAACGTTTCGCCCTTCTTCAGGCAAAAGATCGCCTCGGGCAGGGTCATGAACTGACCGCCCTTTTTGGGGTTTCACAAACATGTTTATCCTCAGGTAGGGAGAGTGAATTCCGTGTGGTGTTCGATATTGCCGTCTGGTCCGTTTCCGGGGTCGATAAAGTCAACATCGATGGAGAGGTTTTTAAACTCGTCCAGATCGCCGAGTTCGTCGTACTGACGGGTGTCAGCTTCGTTGATTTCCGTCTCTACAACGAAGTCGAACTGATAGCTCAGCTCGTGACGGTTAACATCAAGAAGCGTGCCTCCGTCATAGACAATAGGGTTTCCGTCCTCTTCGGGATTCCACCCCAGCAATGCTTTAAAGAGCATCTGGCGGACTTCGTGTACCACGTCAAAGGACGCAAACTGTCCACGTTCGTCCCGCCCGTTGCTGACAAAAACGATAACGGAAAAACCTTCCCTTAGTGTCTGCCAGTAATCAGTCTGGCTTTTCTGCTCACCGGGGGAATCATCCCCCGGCACGACATAGGCTGCAGGTAAAAGCATTTTGCCAACTTCAGGCAAATCCCTGAACTGAGCAGCACCGGCCACCCGGTTCTGGAAAATGTCGCAGCGGGCGCGAAGCGTGGCAATAATAGGGGTCAGCTTCATCAGCGGCGTTTCTCCGTTTTCAGTGAGAGGCGCAACTCGCGCGCCAGGTAATAGCGCGTCCACGGGCCGTTTCTTTTCAGCGTCTCTACCATGAAGTTGTTACGCGGAGCCATGCGCCAGCCGCTACCGCCGGAAGCACCACGATGATGACTACGGCGACGTTTAGCGCCACCACGAACACCGTAAAAAAGAAATGCAGGGTAGAAGTCGCCAGTGATTAACCTGTTGCCCTGTCCGTTGCGCTGGTTAGGAGCAATGCGGGTCATAAAACCTGGACGGTTTTTACTTGCCCTGGGAACCATAAAACCGATGGATTTCGCCAGGCGGCCGCTCTGATAGCCTGGGTTTTCACCCGGTTCAGATCGTCCCCGTCGCATCACCAGACGGCGGGCATCGCGCATGTGCCGCTGACCAATATGAATAAACGCCCGACGAACGCGCGCCCGGTTAAAACGCATTTCATTAGGCTGTTCAAAATCAACGTGAAAAAAGGGAGTTGCCATTGCTGTTCCCTCCGGCTGTCACTGACTCAGCGCCAAGTTCGGTGCATTCAAGAAGCAGGAATCGGCGTTTACTGTTCAGGTCCCGCACCCGCTTAACGCGAAACACCTGATCGCCCTGCACTACCTCAAAATCTGATGTGATACCGCTTCGCCAGCGGATGGTTATGTAATGTGTGATGACGTTGTCAGTCTGAGCTGTTTCCTGGTATGTCGTAGCGCTGGTCTGAACCACCTTTGCCCAGACAGGAAATGACACCGGGTATTCAGGCTCGGTACCGAAATCAGCAGCAGGTACATCAACACGTTTTCTGATATGAACCCGTTTATCCAGCTCTCCCGGATCGGGAAGCAGGTATGTCGCGCTGGTTTGCGCCTGACGAAGTTTCATAACGGAATGAACCGATAAGGGCCAACAAGCCAGGTGAATGACTGAGGCATCTCTGTTTTTTCAACTTCTGATACAGATGAACGATTTTCGTAAAAGTGAGTGACCAGTAGCAACATCCCCAACCTGATGTCATCTGTCATAACCACCCCGTCAGGATCGGTGTCTGGAACGCCTGTACTCTCCGAATAAAGAGTGCGATTAAGAAAACTCACTGTTCTGGCCTGTGCAGCTTTTCCTAACAGCGTCAGGTGCTCATCCTCTTCGTTGTAATCTTCCTCAAGCCGCAGCTGGTGCTTAATTTCTTCCAGTGTCAGGAGCATAGATATCTCCATGCCCGCCGTAAGACGGGCATAAAAAAACCGCTTTCGCGGCAGTGAGTTTTTAAACGACGGTAATGCTGTTACGCAGGTTTACCCACCAGCGCTTTGATGGCTGCCACATCTTCCAGCACACAATCGAAGCGATGGAATGCCAGGAAGGCGGTCTGATCGTACTCAGCATAACGTTCTACCAGGCGTTTAAGCGTCATGTAGGTAATACGTCGCACGATAAAGCGATCGAAATCGCCGAGGAACGCGAATTTTTTACCCGCGGCAATACTGTCAATCGCTTGGTCGATCACATACGGAATATTCAGAATGGTGGCCGGGGTACCGCCTGCCACATCCGGAAGCCACAGCGGGCGGTTCTGCCCATCCACCATCTCCTCGATCACCTGAAGCGTCGAATCATTAAACGCCCAACGGAACTTTGGCCCACCGCGATAAGCCGGGTCGATTGCGTGTTTAAGTTTGTTCATCTCCTGCCAGGTGAACGAGGCAGCTGCGGCAGTATTCACCGTCCCGGAAACTGAAGCCACGAGGCCTTTTGGCTGCACTGGCGTTCCTGCTCCGGTACCCTGAACCAGATATTTTGCTTCACCGCGCCCAATACGCTGACCAATGCGCGACGCCAGATAAGCTTCAATATCAACACCGCTGTCCTGCAGCAACTCGTTTGAAACCTTGATGATTTTGGATGACAACTTTTTGGCACCCAGAATTGCCGTGCCAAACGTCACGTCTTCTTCGGTTGTTTCCGTGTTTTCGCCCAGCAGCTCCCCCTCTTCAGCTGTACCGTCTGATGTTGACCAGGTTATGTCCTGTCCATTGGAGGTGTTGAGGATTTGCGCCACGCTGGCGATGCCACCGTAGGCCTTCATGGAGTCCACAATTTTATTCAACATCTGAGTTGGCACGGTATAACCGCCCTTCGCATCAGGCGTGGTACCCTGGGCGCGCAGTTCTTTAATCGCCTGGCGTTCTTCAGAAGAAAGTTCACCAAAGCCATGACGTAAAAACTTATCGAAGGCTGCAGCTCGACGTTCATCGGGTTTTGCTAGCGGGTTAGCCGGGTCATTACCCAAATTTTGGCGCTGTTCTCCTTCATGGCCATCAATATACGTCTGGTCCTGGCGGCGCAATTCCTCTTCACGCTTAATCCGTTCATCCAGACTATCCAGTTCAGATTTTGCAGCATTCCACTGTGTACGCTGCTCATCGGTCCAGGTGGCATCACCAATTTTTTCGTGCAATGCACGCATATCGGTAGCGATCGTGTTTCGTTTTTGCTTCAGTTCGTGCAGTTTCATGGTTTTTCCTTACGCGTTAAGAAGAGTCAGCAGGCGCTCACGCGCCATTCGTTGGTTAATGGCTTGCGCCAGCGCGCCGCTGTTGCGCGCTTCCTGCCAGGCTTTCATGGAACGAATTCCTGAATCAGCTTCCTGATATGCCGGATAGGTCACCGGACTCACGTCAAAGAGGCGTGAAAAACGGTTAATTTCGCGAATGACGATCCCTTCGTCGTCCTGGTACCAGTTCTCGCCATCATGAGCGATACGGAATGCAAAAGAAGACTGATTGATATCCCCGCGCATCATCGGTGCAAGCACCAGATCGCGAATGGTCTGGGTGTCAGGTGCCGCAATGTCGTAGCGGAGCCCTTTGTCATCGACGCTAACACTTAATGTTCCGGAAGCGCTGCGACCGAGAATAAAGTTAGGGTCATGGTTAAACAGCCCGCGGATATCATCGCCAAGCACATCATCGAATGCTCCGGGTTTGATAATTTCGCGAAATCCCCAGAGGGGCTCAGAGCGGCTGTTAAACACCGATCCGTAACCGATAATGCGCGTGGGTTGCTCCCCCTGCTGTTCGGCACGGACCTCACCGCTGTAACAGCGAGTCTCGCGATCACTCATCGGTTTTATCCTCTTTGGTTTCGGTGGTTTTGAAATTGTCTGCCGGGTTAGCGGCATTGACGCTGACAAGCATTTCATCCAGGCCATCGACTGGGTTCATGTCTTCAAAAGCGCGGGCTTCGTTGCGGCTCATCCAGCCGTCAGTAATGGCGAAGTGATAGAACTGTGCTCGTTCCTGCGGGGTACCGCGTAAAAGCCCCGTGAGGTTAAACCTGACGTAATACCCGGCAGCAAGCTCGGAGCGGGTAAAAAGACGGCGGTTGAGCTCCTGCTCCCAGTTAGTTACCCAGGGCATCATGGAGTAACGGACGAACTGGATGGCCTGCTGAGTAATATTGCTGAAGGTGGCTTTCTCCAGGTCGTTAATCATATGCGCCGGCACGTTAAAAATTCCGGCAATCATCGACCGGTTGAGCTTTGACATATCGATTATCTGGGCATCGATAGGGGAAACTGTCAGCGCCTTATAGTCCAGGTCAGCAGGAAGCAGCATGGTTTTATTTTCCTGGCTGCGTAATGCCTGCGCCGCCTTTTGCCACTGCTCTTTAAGCCAGCCCCAACTTTCTTTTTGGAGCGGTGTTTTGACTGAAACAATCCCTGCAGGTCTGGCATTCCCACTGAAAAAGCTCTCAGTGTATTTCTGCCCGCTCATTCCCATGCCGATAGTTTCAGCATGCTGCATTACAGGACTAAGCCCCATCTTATGGTTATTCCCCAGCGCACGGATGTGAACCATGTCATCAGGGTTAATCGCGAACGCACCTTCTTCGTTGTAAACCCCGTAGATGTATCGCCCGCCGGTATTAATCAGCGTTGTCTCCCACGGCATACAACAATCCAGTGAAGTAATTTCACCTCGACGATCACGTTTTACCCAGGTGTACCCGTTACCCCACCCGAGGATGTGACGCTGCTTTAACTCGCGCCATTTATAGCTGGTCTGCCAGGTATTTGGCTCGTCATGAACAAGATAAAATGCCGGATGGTCCCGCGCAGGTTCAACCTTACCGTTGTGTTTTCGCATGACGTGCAGCGGCATCTGAGCAAGGTTTGATGACAGGACATAAATACAGGCATATACCGCAGCCAGCTTCATAGCTGTTTCAGGACTCACATAAACATCAGCACGAAATAAACCATCGGTATCAATCGAATCACCCGTTATTGGTGTGGATGGGTTCTCCAGTGATTCACTTCTGAATAAGGCATCAAGCAGCACGTTTACCCCCTCTGGCCATAGCCAGGGCGCACAGCACCATTAGCCCACCTGCGAACATGAGTGCCGGGGCAAGACCAAACCGCAGGTAAACCCCGGACGTAAGCAAGCCGAAACCGGCAAGCCCGATAACATCAGTAATAAGTGATTTCATAGAATTAAGAGGTCATCGTCCGGATCAAGTGATGAAAGGAAATCGCCAGGCTCTTTAAGCATTGCCCGACCGACTGCCATTATCAGCGCTACAGCGCCGTCGATTTTGTTTTCGTTCTGCTCCTTGATAGGCTTAACCACGTCATCGTTACCTGGAAGGTATTTCCCGACGACGTTGCTGATACACCAGCTCATGATTGGGTTTCCGTCATGATGAAAACGCCCAGATTCAATAGCTGCCTCAAGCTCTTTCATCGGGTCAGACATATTGGTGTAGTTCTGGATGATCGTGATGGGGTTAAGACCTTCATCTGCCAAATCATGGGAGAGGCCAGTTGCGCCGAACGGGTCTATTGGTGATTCGCTAACCGGGTTGAGTTTGTTCGCTGCTTTGGCTTCTTCCAGAATGTATCGATAATCAACCTCAGCACCATCCGTTACCGTCAGCAATCCCATCTCAACCCATTTCTGAAAACGCTCAGCAGTACGACGGTCTTCATTTTTTTCGACGCTGAACACCGTGTCATAGGGTACCCAGAATCTCGGTGCGACACAGTAGTAATGCGTTTTACCGTCAATCTCCCGCGTAAACAGACGCGCCATGCTGTTCATGTCGAGTTTGCGTGCCAGGTCGAACGCCAGCACGCTCGGCTGTCCCTCAAATTGCTCCAGCGTAAGGGTCTTATCCTCGCAGTTCTGCCACGATACAAGGTTAAAGAAAGCTGCTCGGGCAGCAACCCAGATGTTGAGGTGCTTCGTTTTGAACACGCCAGCCTGACGGGCATTATTGATGGCTCGCTGTTGCTGGCTGAGCAAAAAATCACGGTAGACCGACACGCCCATATTTGGGTTTGCTTTCTCCAGTACCTTTGGATCGGTCCAGTCATCGCCTTCATCGACCGTGTAGATAACCCCGAATAATTCTTCGTTCGGTACCGTACTGCTCAGCATCTCTATCACTTCCCGCCTTTTGTCGTAGCACGGCCCCTCAATGTTGTAGCCTGCCGTGGTGATAGCCCACATCAGCGGCTGGCGGCGAGCGCCCATACCTGTCAGCATTGTGGTGTAAAGCGAATCAGTCGGGTGTTCATGATATTCGTCGACAATGGCACAGTGTGGTGAAGCCCCGTCGCCGGGGTTGCCAATAAGCGGCTCGAAGCGTGCACCATCCTCCGGACGGTTCAGGTTAGAAGCGTTCACCTCTATACCAAACGCCTCCACCAGCAGCGGCGTGCGTTTGCACATGAGGCGCGCTGGTCTGAATACTTCCCATGCCTGTTTTTCAGTCGTGGCACCGGAATAAACCTCTGCCCCGAATTCGTTGTCACAGGTAAAGCAAAATAGCGCCACCCCAGCAGAGATAGCCGATTTACCGTTCTTACGCGGTATTTCCGTGTAGACCTCACGGAAGCGACGAAGCTTAGTGCCTTTTTGTACCCAACCAAATGCGCAGCAGACAATGAACAATTGCCACGGTTCCAGGGTGATCGGCATCCGCTTAAACGCCCATTCGCCTTTGGTATGCGGCAATAGTTGAATAAACTTTGCGGCTTTCTCCGCCATATCCTTGTCAAAGCGGTATCGGAATTTTCGGCTCTTCTCCTGGGCCATATCGTCGATATGACGCTGGCAGGCCTGAATGACAAACTGGCACGCCGGGACTTTACCCCGCACAACGTTGCGGGCGTACTGATTCGCGGCGTTAACGTTAGGGTACGATTTCCGGCTCATGAGTTGATCATCTTCAGGAATGGGTTTGAGGTTTTTTTCTGACCGGCCATACCGATCAGACGCTGGCGGCTACTCGGATCAAGCCCCAGCATTGAACCGGTAGAACTCATCTCCGATTCCTGTTCTTTCTTGGCTGTAAGTTCCGGGTTCTTAATTTTTCCACCCATGGCCCCAACGATTGAAAGGCCATCACGGGCGATGTTTTTGACAGCACGACGCCAGAACTCGTATGCCACACACCAGCGTTCCAGCACCGCAAGATCGGTTACACAGAGGAGACCCTGCCCGCATAATTCTTTCGTGGTCAGTTCCCACATGACGGCGGCCATCGGCATACCATCGTCTTCGGAAAACCATTCCGGGGGTTCAACGCCTTTAATGGGTGTGAAAACTGGTTCTTCTTTATTAAGGGCTCGCTTGCCGGGGTTACCAGCCAGCTCCTTGCGCGCCGTTGGCTTGGGGCGACGCCCGGAACGCCCCGTCGTTCCAGCCATAAGCGACACTCCAGGTTAAATTTGATTTTTCGCGGGTAAAAAAATTCGAGGAGGCGGGCAGTCCGGAAGACTCAGGGTTGCAGAGATTTGACCTCCCCCTCCCCTTCGCTCATCTTAAATAACAACAATTCTCACCTGTGACCTTCTTTCCCGGTCTTGGTGGCGTGACATGCCCAGCACAGGCTCTGCAGGTTGGCATCATTGTCTGTACCGCCCTGTGCCTTCGGAATAATATGGTCAACGCATGACGCCTGCTTAACAATCCCCTGCTTGATATGGCTCTGACACAGACCATTGTCACGCTTTAGGATGCGCGCACGGATAATCTCCCACTTAGTGCCATATCCTCTCTGCTGTCTGGTTTGGCCTGGCTTATATTGGCGCCAGCCTTCAGCTTTGTGGGAAAAGCAGTAACCTGTTGAGTCTGTTGTAGTGGAACGGCAGCCGCGAACACGGCAGGCTTTTGGTGTGCGCGGAGGCATATTAGCTCCAATAAAAAACCGCCCGTGGGCGGTTTAGACGTTAATCACCATAGTGATCGTCGCAGTAGTAGTGATCTCCTAAAGCATGAGTTGCAACTTTATCGCAATGATCACACTCCTGACCCCTAGGAACTCTGTCGAAATCATCATCTTCATCGTCTTCAATATCATCGCCATACTCAGCAAACATTTCATCACCCTCTTCTGCTTGACCAAAGGCGAGTATAAAACTCTTTAGATGCATAATCTATTATCAAACCCCCAGCGGATGCCACTGGCTTTAAGGGATGTGGTGGATAATGCTGATCTACCGCTTTGAGGCTTAACGATCTAGGTATGCGGTGCCAAAAGAACGAGCGGTCACGCCATTCACCCTTGGCAATTTCACCACAAATTCAACATTATCAAAGGCACTCAATGAACGCCTGCTTTAACCTCTTTCAGAACGTATGTATGCTGGTGCATCGTTTTTGCAATCCCGATCCGCGAGGAAATGACGCAGGAAGAAGCATACTGGACACCTTCAATAGTGACCTGCATTTGATTTTCCTTTAGCGCGTAAACCTGTCACACGGCAAAGCTGGCGAAAGTTAAGGAAGTTGCGATTAAGTGGTCCGCAGCTCCCGATATGACGCCCCAAACCGTCCTTTATCGACGTCCTGTGGCTCAATTTTCCAATTTTCAGCCCAAAATCGTCTCTTCGTGGCTGATTTTG
>NZ_JBMKHT010000032.1:0-53686 GCF_049238165.1 Enterobacter cloacae complex sp. IR5422
TCTGGCGGCGTTTACTGGAAAACTCACTGTCGGCAAAAGTCAGTTGCTGGCTCATCCGGTTACTCATTCTGGGTTCAGGTTACAACACGATGATCTCACATCTCGGACTTATTCGCACCTTCCTTAATTATTTAAAACATATTGATAGTAAAGAAATAAGCCATTTAACCTTTGGCCAAATGCGTGTCTTTGGCTGGCACCCCGATCTGATATGGGACGAGGTGAGTTTCCAGTTTGCCAACGTCTGCACCCTGATAAAAAACGACTGGCTGGCGCTGCTTCACGTCACGCCCCGGACGGAACAGCCGTGGCCGCCACAGCCGACCACCCACATTGCCCCTGACTGGGATAAAGAGCTGGCGAATGCCCGCGAGTTAAATAAAAAACGCCAGCAGAGCGCGGCCACCCTGTGGATGGACAAAACGATTTACGAGGAGGACGGTACGCGGCAACAGTGGGATGACACGCCGGTCGTGCCTGCGCAAATCGCCGCCTTCAGTAAAACCGTCCAGCTGCTTAAAGAACACCACGTGCAGGTGATTGCTATCGTCGACCCGGTTAACCCCTGGGCGCTTTACAACACCGATACCTTCCGCCCGGTGGATAAGCAAATAAAAACCATTCTGGAAAAGAACCAGATCCCATATTTTGATATGTACGCCATGCCTTATCAGAATGGCTGGAACTGGGATCGTTTGCACCCTTCCGAACTGGCCTGGGTTCCTATGATTCGCTTTATTGCACAGAGCTTTAAATAATGAAAATCGCGATTCGTCTTTTTTTCCTTTATCTCCTGCTGGCGATCACCATCGTCGCGTGGACCTCTGTCGATGACAGTATGAGTATGCAGCTGCATTTTGAATATCAAAAGTTCTGAGGCCGAATGATGTATAGCTCAGGAATGTTTTTTGTCTGTTTGTTTTCATCCGCCCTGGCGTTTGCGCTGGTCAATCGCCTATTACGCCATCGCCTGACGTATTTAACGGCCTTATCCGTCATGGCCGCATTAGGCTGGGGCTATATTTTTCAGGGTGATTACCGTGTTCCCGCGGTCGTTTTTATCATTTTTTATCTAGTCGCCGCGTTAAAAGAAAAAGGATGGTTAAAAACCTGGCAGGCGATTGTGTTAACGCTGCTTCCTTTATTTTTGGTGAAATTGCACCTTAATCATCATCTCGGCATGATCGGCCTCTCTTTTATGACATTCCGCGCGGTGGACGTGCTGCTCTATCGCAGTAAAAAAGAAGGGCAGAATTTCCTGCACTATTTCTGCTATCTGTTTATGCCCTTTATTATTCTGGCAGGCCCAATGTACCGCTGGCGGACATGGATGAACGACGTCAGCAAGCCCGTCTTTGCCCTTAACCGCGAACAGTTTTTAGTGGCGCTGGAGCAAATCATTACCGGCATTATCCAGAAGTTCCTGTTTGCCATGCTGGTTGATTCGCTGGTCGTACAGCCCTGGAGCCATAAGCCGTTTACGCTGACCGTGGGCGTGGTGATGTCGATTGCCTATAGCGCCTACCTCTACTTTGATTTTGCGGGCTACAGCAATATGGCCATCGGTGCGGGCCGCCTGTTTGGGCTCAACATCCCGGCAAACTTCAATATGCCGCTTCTGGCAAAGAACCCGCAGGATTTCTGGCGCCGCTTCCACATCAGCCTGTCTGAATGGCTGCGCGATGTGGTCTTTATGCCCGTTTATATGAACCTGATGAAGTTCAATTTTTTCCGTCAGAACAAAACGCTGGCGCAAAATATCGGTATTTTCTGCACCCTGTTTTGCATGGGGGCATGGAATGGCCTGGAACGCCATTACGTCATCAGCGGCGCGCTGTTTGGCGCCATTTCTGTCGCGCACAACATGCTGCTGTGGTCAGCCAAACGCAGCCCGGTGTTACACCGCGGGTTGCAGTATCCGGCTGTTGCGTTTTTAGGGCGCATTCTGACGCTGGGAAGCGCCGCGGGCGCCCTTTACATCTTTAGTGGAATGTCACCTCTATGAAAAATCTCTCCGATCTTCAGGAACTGCAGGATTTCTTGCGTGCGGCATTATGCGATCCCGCCTCCCCGCAGCAGCTGGCCATCAGCGGCAGCGACGAAGCCTTAAGCTGGCTGCAGCTTTCCGCTGCCGTGACGGACTGGGCGCAGCGCTATCAGCGTAGCCAGCCTGTTGCCGGTACGCCGGTCGTCTTGTACGGACACCAGCAGGCCGAGTTCGCCGTGGCGATTTATAGCTGCCTGCTGCACAACATTCCGTACATTCCGGTGGACTGCATATACCCGCAGGAGCGCCTGCGGGAGATCTGCCACCTGGCCAGCGCCCCTTACTATTACGATGTCGCGACCCGACAGTTCATCGCCACCGGTGAGACGGGCAAGGTGCTGGAGGAGCAGGATCTGGCCTACATCATGTTTACCTCCGGCAGCACCGGCAAGCCTAAAGGGGTGCAGATTGGGCGTGAAAGCGTGTGGCACTTCATGAAATGGGTCAGCCAGGACTTTTCGCTGCCGGAAAAACCGGTCCTGATGAACCACGCGGTGTTCAGTTTTGACCTCTCCCTGATCCCTTTGCTGGCGAATCTGGCGATGGGTGGACACATCGTGCTGAACGCCAAAGACGATATTCAGAAAGCGAACTGGCTGGAGCGACTGAAAAGCAATGCAGTCTCCGCCTGGGTTTCCACCCCCTCTTTTGCTTACCAGCAGCTGCTTTCCCCGCAGTTCAACAGCGAGTATTTACCTGAACTCAACGTCTTTATCTTCATTGGTGAAGTGTTGAATAAAGCGCTGGTTAAACAGCTTCGCCGCCGCTTCCCGCAGGCCAAAATCATCAACTCCTATGGCCCAACGGAAGCGACCATCGCGACCACCGTGGTCGAGATCACGGATGCGATCATGAACAGCGACAGCGCCGTGCTGCCGGTGGGGGTCATGATGCCTGAGAGCAGAATGGAAATTTCCGCCGAGGGAGAGCTGATCATCTGGGGAAAAAACGTCATGCGCGGCTACCTCGGCCTGCCGCAGGAGAACGCAGAAAAATTACTCCGTCGGGAAAATGAAGCATTTCGCGGCTACCGGACCGGCGATCTGGGCTATGAAGCGGGGCTTATCTACTGCCAGGGACGCAACGACAGCCAGGTCAAACTGAATGGCTACCGTATTGAAATCAACGAAATTGAAAACCGCCTGCTGGCGATGTCCGGGATTAACGAAGCGGTGGTGATGCCACTGATGAAACCCTGCGGCAGCGTGCTGCGCATTGCCGCGTTCTGCGTGACGGAGCTGGCGCCGGATACCATCAAAACCTCGCTCTCGAAGGTGGTTCCCCACTACATGGTGCCGTCACAAATTATCGTAAAAGACGCTTTGCCGCTGAATCCTAACGGCAAAATTGACCGCAAGCTGCTGGACGCTTACGCCCGCACAAATTAATGACTCCAGGAAAAATTATGGAACAAGAAATTCTCGCCCTGTTCGAAAAAGTGTTATCCCGTAAGGTGGGCTTTCACGATGAGCTGATTGAATCCGACATTCTCGACTCCATCCTGGCGGTCGATATGGTTCTGGAAGTGCAGGACGTTTACGGCTGCATGATCCCGCCGACAGACGTGGCGACGGTGCTGAAAACCCCGGCGGACCTGGCCCGCTATATTGAAGAAAACCGCTAAACGCCCCTGCTGTTAATCCTGCCCTGAAGGCCCTGGCGCATCGCGCCAGGGCCCAGACGCAAAATGAATATCCTTCACCGGAATTAAACCAACCGCTTTTGGGATTTCTCCTACACTTTAGGGGTCGTGTTGTTCTTAACAGAGGAGTCTGCGGTATGGCATTCGTAACCACGAAAGACGGCGTCAACATTTACTACAAAGACTGGGGTCCGAAAGAGGCTCAGCCTATTGTCTTCCACCACGGCTGGCCGTTGAGTGCCGATGACTGGGATAACCAGATGCTCTTCTTCCTGGCAGAAGGCTATCGCGTTATCGCTATCGATCGCCGCGGACATGGACGATCGGACCAGGTGAGTGAAGGCCACGATATGGATCATTATGCGGCCGATGCGTCAGCCGTGGTTGAAAGCCTGGATCTGCACAATGCCGTGCACGTCGGTCACTCCACCGGCGGCGGCCAGGTCGCCCGCTATGTTGCGAAGTACGGCCAGCCGCAGGGGCGCGTCGCCAAAGCGGTGCTCGTCAGCGCCGTCCCGCCTCTGATGGTCAAAACGGAGACGAATCCCGGCGGAACGCCGATCGAGGTTTTCGACGGCTTCCGCAAAGCGCTGGCGGCTAACCGCGCCCAGTTTTATCTCGACGTTGCCAGCGGTCCTTTCTACGGTTTTAATCGCGATGGTGTCGACGTTTCGCAGGGTACGATCCAGAACTGGTGGCGTCAGGGGATGATCGGAAGCGCCAAAGCCCACTATGAGGGGATTAAGGCGTTTTCAGAGACCGACCAGACGGAAGATTTGAAAACCATCACCGTTCCCGTTCTGGTGCTGCAGGGCGATGACGATCAGGTTGTACCGTATAAAAATGCCGCCCTTCTCCAGGACAAGCTGCTGGCGAACAGCGTGCTGAAAATTTATCCGGGCTTCCCGCACGGGATGCATACCACCCATGCGGATACTATCAACGCGGACATTCTGGCCTTTATTCGCTCATAACGCCGCGTTTCTTGCCGGGTGGCGCTGCGCTTACCCGGCCTACGCCACGATATCCCGCTCAATGCATGAACGCCACCCGAGGGTGGCGTTGTTTATTCCGCTTAGCGATTATCCAGCTGGGCGCGAACGTTGTTCAGCCCGGTGGTGTTGATGCGGTAAGGCTGCCCGTTCACGGAGCGGATGAGCTTTTTGGTGCGGAGTTTTTTGAAGACGCTGAGCGTGCAGTCGCTCAGTATCAGCCCTTCACGGGTATAGCATTCTACGGACGTAACGCGGCCGGAACTGTCGCGGACGTGCACGATACGCCCACCTTTGGCGAGAACGTGTAAGGTACGTTGTTCCTGACGGGATAAATTCATACTGGAAAACCTGTGTAATCATCATGCGTAAAAACGAGCCCACACCCGCAGGTGCGTGCGTAAGGTTTAAGCGCAGCGATAACCAGTCCGTCCTGAAAAGGGCGGGAAGCTGATTATCTGATGAAAACATTCTCCAGCATCAAAGCCTCGGTAAGCGATGAAAAGGTATTTACGGGGTGAATGATAACGCCGGGGTTTTACAGGGAAATAACCGGGTCTTAAAAATGTGAGGCGGATCGGCTAATCCAAAAGAAAAACCCCAGGTTCACAAGTAACCTGGGGTTTATATCTGGCGGAAGCGCAGAGATTCGAACTCTGGAACCCTTTCGGGTCGCCGGTTTTCAAGACCGGTGCCTTCAACCGCTCGGCCACACTTCCTGAGTGAGGCGAACTATAAACACCTCACCGCGTGCTGTAAAGAGTGCCAGCAATCGTTCGCTGTAAAAATAGTCAAAACGTGTTTAATCGGTTGAACTGACAACACATCGACGATTTTATCAGCACAGGCCTAGTGTTTTTTGATGTACATGTCTTTCGTGTAATAGTACCCCAGCTTATCCGGCGTAAATCCGCCCACCCACGGTTTCACCAGGTGCGTACGGACGTAGTGATACACCGGAATGGCCGGCACATCGCGTCCCAGCAGATCTTCCGCCTGCTGGTAGAACTTACCCCGCTCTTCCGTTGTTTTGGCTTTTGCGGCATTCACCAGCGCCTGGTCGTATTCCGGATTGCTGTACTGGCTGGTGTTTTCGCTGTCGCCGGTGCGGAAGTTGTTCAGGAACGTCGCCGCGTCGTCGTAGTCGGCAATCCAGGCGTAACGCACCGCGTCAAAGTTGTGGGTGTGCATGGTATCCAGCATGGTTTTCCACTCCTGATTTTGCAGCTTCGCGTCCACGCCGAGGTTTTTCTTCCACATGGAGCTGGCGGCAATCGCGATGCGCTGGTGCGATTCAGAAGTGTTATAGAGCAGGTTGAAGCTCAGAGGATGGCTTTCGTTATATCCGGCCTCGTTCAGCAGTTTTTTCGCCTCGGCGATGCGCTTGTCCAGCGGCCAGCTGGCGTAATCCGGGTTCTGGAGCTTGACGCCGCCGATGTCCGGCTGGCTGATGAGCCACGCCGGGCGCTGCCCCTGCCCTAATACTTTTCCGGCAATGATGTCTTTATCGAGCGCCATGTTCAGCGCCTTGCGCACGCGGGCGTCGTTGAACGGCGGTCGGGTGGTATTGAATTCGTAGTAATAGGTCGCCAACTGCGGGGAAACATCCAGCTGGCTGCCAAGCGTTTTCTTCAACTGAGCAAACTGGTTAATCGGTACCGTGTAGACAATATCGATTTCGCCCGCTTTATAGCGGTTCACATCCGAGGCCTCGGACGTGATGGGCAGGTAGGTCACCTTGTTAATCACGGTGTGCGCGTTATCCCAGTAGCGCGGGTTGCGCTCCGCCACGATGCGTTCGTTGACCACCCACTGCGACAGCTTATACGCCCCGCTGCTGACGAAGTGCTCAGGCTTGGTCCACTTTTCGCCGAAACGGCCAATCAGCACTTTATCCACCGGCACCAGCGACGGGTGCGCCAGCATGGCGAGGAACGCCGCGTTTGGCTGGGTGAGCGTCACTTCCAGGGTGGTGTCGTTAATGGCTTTCACGCCCAGCGTATCGGGCGCTTTTTTCCCCTGAGCGATATCGGCCGCGTTGGCGATATGCATGTTGCCCGGATAGCTCGCGTACGGTGACGCCGTTTTCGGGTCAATCAGGCGCTGCCAGCTCCAGACCACATCCTCTGCGGTAATCGCCGTGCCGTCGCTCCAGGAGATGCCCGGACGCAGATGGAACGTCCAGACGGTGTTGTCCTTGTTCTCCCATTTTTCCGCCAGCCGGGGCTGGACGTCACCCGACGGGGAAACGCTCACCAGACCTTCGAATAAATCACTGATAATATTGAATTCGACGTCGCTTTCGACTTTATGCGGGTCGAGCGAAGCCGGTTCACTGCCATTATTCCTGACCAGTTCCTGTTTATCGGCCAGCGCGGTTCCTGCCGGCACGTTAGCCGCCCAGGTCGCCGTGCTGGCGCACAGGATCCCGGCGGTAAGTAAAGAGAGCGTAAAGCGCGTGCGTGTTTGTGGTTTCATGTCCTTCGCCTTATTGTCTGTTTTTGTGACGATCCGGAAATAACTCTTAGCGGCCTTATGGTAATAACGCAATAATTTTCAGTAACCTATAAGAGGTTGATCTGATTAATCGCGTCAAACCGCTGTTCATACTGGTGAAACGTATTTATGCAGAAGAAACAACCAGGTCCCGCGCTAACCTGCTGAGTAAAGATGGGTAAAACCACTTTGAGAGTGACGCGCCGTTTCCTATTCTTTCCGTTAATTACATCTGTCATAAGAGAGTGACTCATGGATCGTATAATTACTTCCTCACGCGACCGCACATCGCTACTCAGCACCCACAAGGTGCTGCGCAATACCTATTTCATGCTCAGCCTGACGCTGGCGTTTTCGGCGATCACCGCCACCGCCAGCACCGTGCTGATGCTGCCGTCTCCGGGGCTGATCCTGACCCTGGTGGGTATGTATGGTTTGATGTTCCTGACCTACAAAACCGCTGACAAACCGGTCGGTATTCTGTCCGCGTTTGCCTTCACCGGCTTCCTGGGCTACATCCTGGGGCCAATCCTGAACGCGTATCTGTCCGCCGGAATGGGCGATGTGATTGGTATGGCGCTGGGCGGCACCGCGCTGGTGTTCTTCTGCTGCTCGGCCTACGTGCTGACCACGCGTAAGGACATGTCCTTCCTCGGCGGCATGCTGATGGCGGGTGTTGTGGTGGTGCTGGTGGGTATGGTGGCCAACATCTTCCTGCAGCTGCCTGCTCTGCACCTGGCGATCAGCGCCGTATTTATTCTGATTTCTTCCGGCGCGATCCTGTTTGAAACCAGCAACATCATTCGCGGCGGTGAGACGAACTATATCCGCGCCACCGTGAGCCTGTATGTGTCGCTGTACAACATCTTCGTCAGCCTGCTGAGCATCCTGGGCTTCGCCAGCCGCGATTAAGCTGACCTGCTGAAACAAAAAGGAGAATGCCCCCGGCATTCTCCTTTTTTTATGCCTTAATCACCCCGGCAAATATAGGTGGGGTAACGCCGGTCCTGAATCAGCCATACGGAAGGCGAGAGTTCAGAGATCGTGAGATAGTAGCGTGCGGTCGGGCTGGCAAAGCTTCCCCACTGGGCATCAGGGGTGTTGTCATTGTGTCGACGCCAGGTCTTGGTGTAGCTCAGGACAATTACCTTATCATCGTCCCGTCGCTCCCACGTAAAATCCACATCCCTGTCAACGATCAGGCTCTTACCTTCAGCCTTTGCAGCGCCTTTGTAGGTGGTCAGGCCGGTGCCGTTACGATGAAAATAGAACTGGGCAACGGCATTGACCTTCACTTCATTTGCCTTTCCTTGATTGCGCGTAAAATTAAACTCGGTGCTGCAGGCCAGCGCATCGCGCTTATAGGCTCCGCCGGTGTAGATAAAGAGCGCAAACGCCCCGCCAACGACTGCGCCACCCAGTCCGAACAGAAGTCTGTTTTTCATTCTTCCGCCCCGCTTTTATAGCGAATAGTTTTACACAGGCTGGCTTCACTCACCGGGCAGGCGCCGATGAAAACCTCATCGGCGGCGGCAAGCGAAAAGCGGGCGCTGAAATAATAAATGTTGTACTCCTCGCGCTCGCACGCGACGTTATTTTTCTTCAGCAGCTCGGCCAATTTTGATAACACCAGCGGTCGGCCATGATCGTTGATCACCCAGAGCCGACAGCCAGCTATTTTTTCCTTAACGGGTTTGAGTGTTGCGGGTACGGTTATCTCAAGCTGTCGGCTAAAAAACAGGCTAAACCCCACGACTGACGTCGTTAATACCGCTAAAACCAGCCACCACTTTTTGGATAAACGCTTATATCCTGACGGCTGCTCAACGGACGGCTGAGATACTTCGGGCGTAACGCTCTCTGCGGGCTTAAAAATAACGTCGGCGTCAAAGCGGAATCCAAACCGGGGCACGGTCACGATATAGTCGTGGCTGTCGCCCAGGGCGTGGAAGCTTTTGCGTAATTCACTTACCGCCTTATTGAGGTTATTTCCCGACGGCGTAAAGCCGAACTCCTCCCACACGCGAGTGATCAACTCTTCCCGGCTCAGGTCGCGCCCTTTATGACGAATAAACTCCTGTAAAAGACGAACGGCCGGAGCCGAAAGCGTTAATACAGACTCGGGTTGCCCAACAATACTTATTGCATGTGCTTCAGGATCGAATAACAACGAATTATTGCATATAAAAAACATCTTTTATTCTCGGCTGTTACCGCATGCTTTTTAATCCCTGATACAACGACAAGAAAATCGCCTCCTGAACTGATTGTTTTTTCATCAGAAGGAGTTTTCTCCCCATCCCGGGTCGCGGTATTTTCGCTTAACTATACAACCTTAAAGCCAGGAAAGCAGGATAAAAAACTGTATATAACGAGTTAATTAATACAAATTTTCACAAACCGCTGTTCTGGTTAAAGTTTCCCTGCCCTGAAGCAATACGTTAGCAGAGGGTGTCCCGTTGTGAATGCGCCGGGAATGAACTCAACGCAGGCGGACAGAAAGTGAAACAGAAAAATAGTGTGAATAAGACAACTGCCTTTTATATCGCCGCGCTGTCATTGCCATTTTTCTCAGAAATGGCACTGGCCAATATGAGCGTGTATCCCATGGAACTTAACGTGGATAAGTCCGGTGCGGCGCAAATTAAGGTGGCGTCAAAAACGGATGATATTCAGTTCATTCGGGTGAGGCAAAAGAAAATTCTTAATCCCGGCACGCCCCAGGAAAAAGAGATTGATGTGGCCTCGTGGAAAGAAGGTGGCGTGGTTGTCACACCGGAAAAATTCGCCCTTGCGGCAGGCGCAATGCGCGTGGTTCGCCTGGTATCGCTTGCACCACCGGAAAAAGAGACGACCTGGCGCGTCTATTTTGAAGGCGTAAAGCAGCCTGACAGCATTATTCCGGGCAAGGCAGAAAGCCCTGCGGCGACGGCAAGACTGGGCGTCAATGTGATCTGGGGCGCCCTGATCCATCTCGCACCGGAAAAAAGAGTGGTTTCACTGACGATTGACCCTCTCAGGGGAACGTTAAAAAACAACGGCACGTTGCGCGTGCCGCTCAGGGAGATCGGTGTTTGTGATGCGGATTCATCGTGTAGATGGATTAAAGAAGACGCGACGATTTATCCGGACACCGAACGGAAATTAAAAACGCTCACGAAGGTACAAGGCCAGAAATATAAATTCCGCTACTTCAACTGGCTGAATAAAAGCGCTGAAGAAGCTGATTTACCCGTCGTGCAATAACACGACGTCACCGTAAAAACCCCACAGGGTTTGATTAAAGAGCCAGGGTGCTCATTTGTAAATATGGAGATATCAATGCGTAAGTACTTTAAACCTCTGATGATTGTTGCCGCGATGACCACGTCCGTTAGCGCGCTGGCGATTCAAAAAGATATTACCGTCAACGCCAGCGTTGATTCACAGCTGGATATGACCCAGGCCGATAACACGCCGCTGCCGGCAAGCATCGATATGCAGTACCTGCCTGGCCGCGGTCTGGAAAGCTACCGTCTGAATACCAAGGTGTGGTCTAACTCCGCCACCAGCAACGTGAAAGTCCGTCTGGTGAGCGCCGCGAAGCTGGCGAATGCCGACGGTGCTGAAACCATCCCTATGACGGTGAAGCTGGGCGATAAAACCCTCTCTACCGCAGATGTTGAATACACCGGTACCGAACTGTTCCCGGGGAGCATTGAAAACGGTTCTGCGGTAATGCCGCTGACCATTTCCCAGACCACCAAAGGCATTCTGAAAACCGGTCAGTACAGCGGCGTTGTCAGCCTGATGCTGACGCAGGCGACGACCACGGAAGGCGGTGCGTAACACCACAGCACCTAAGGAATAACGTCAGAGGGTGCCCACCCTCTGACGTCAGGATGATGTCGAGGCTCGTTCATGGCGTTTCACAGAAATACTCTCCTCTTTGTTGCTTTGTTACCCGCTTCCATCCAACTCGCCTGCGCCGGGCTGGCCGTCCCACAAGGTTTTGAAGATCTGGCAAAGACGCAGCGCCTGTGGACAGAGGTGAACCTCTACGGCGAATCGCTGGGCCTTTTTGAAACGGATATCACGCTTGAAACGGTAAGCTTTGTCGCACCTGAGACCGTGGTAGCGGCCATCAAACGCCGGTTTAATGACGCCCCATCCCTCGTTGCCACCGTCTCTGCCGCGCTGGCCGTTCCGCTTGCCCGTAACGGCAACCTGGCCTGCAGCAGCAACGGCTCCGCAGCGGGCTGCGATTACATCGATACCGATCGCGCGGCCATTATTTATGACGAGAATAACGCCCGCATTAACCTGTTCCTGGACAAGAAATTTCTGCCTAAGCAGACGGCAGAGAATGCATGGTATCAGCCCACGCACGGCACCGAAAATGCGCTGATCCATCAACAAAACATTAACTTCGTTGCCGACAGGGATTATCAGTCGGCCACCGTGCAGGGCAACGGCGCGCTGGCGCTCACCCAGGACGGCTATGTGAATCTCGACTGGACCTGGCTGGGGCAGCGTTCACGGCACCAGCAGCAGCAGGAGGTCACCGTCAACAACGCCTGGTTCCGCCAGGATATCCTGCGTCAGTACTACGTCCAGGCAGGCGAGATGGATACCCGCGATCTGTTCAGCAATGCCGGCGGAAATATCACCCTCAGCCAGCTGCCGCTGGGCAAAATTCGCGGCCTGCGCACGGGTTCAACACGGGCGTGGATGAACCCGGTTCAGCAGTCGAAGGGAACCCCTGTTACCGTGCTGCTTTCCCATGACGCGCGTATCGACGCCCGCCGGGGCAATCAGCTGCTGGCGAGCTTCTATCTGAATGCCGGGGCGCAAACCCTGGACACGCGATCGTTCCCGGACGGGAGCTACACCGTGACGCTCTCCATCTATGAAAATAACCGGCTGACGCGCACCGAGCAGGTGCCGTTTACCCGAACCGGCATTACGCCATTCGACCGCGTCGAGTGGTTCCTGCAGGCGGGTGAAACCGATAATAGCGATCAAAACGAAGAGCGCCGCGCGGTTGCGCAGGCGGGCATTCGTCTGCCCGTCACCCCGACGCTGGCGCTGACCAGCGGCGCAACGTTCAAGAAAAACCAGCGTTTCCTGGAGAACGCGCTCGACTGGAGCCGGGGCTTCAACGCGGGCCCGATCGATGGCGTGCTGAGTACCCGGTTTAGCTACCTCTACGGCAGCGAAGGCCAGCGCGGCAATATTCAGCAAATCAGCTACAACGACGGTTTTTCTTTGAGCGTCTATCGCAACGCGTTATCCGCTGAAAACTGCAACACCCAAAGCGCGGGATTTGACGCCGTGAACGGCTGTTATCGCACCCTCTCGGTGATGTTCTCCGTCCCGGTCGGCGCCTGGTATGCGAGCCTGGGCTATTCGGATAACCGCAACGAAGGCCGGTACGTTTCACGCCGGGAGCTGCCGGACAGTGACGATCGCCACGATGCTGGTTTGCCGTGGGAATCGGTCTATATGACCCGCTCGCGCACGCGGGCCTGGCAGGCTGGCCTGAGCAATGCCTTCAGCACCCATGGCCTGAACATTAACAGCAGCATTAACCTGTTCATGCGTAACGATGACGCCCGCGAAGGCAGGGATAAAGGCGGCTACCTGAGCGTGAGCCTGTCCATGGCGCATAACCGCCAGGGCGATGCGTCAAGCTACACCTCTCTGGGCGCGACATGGCAGCACCAGCAGCGTGAAAAAAACCAGCTGAGCTACAACGTGGCGCATAACTGGTATGCCGATGCCCGCGGCGAAAATGAGTACGGCCTCAGCGCGTCGGGCATTAACAGCGACTCGCTGAATACCTCAGCCTATACGCGCCAGGGCGGACGATATGGCAACGGGAGTCTGACCGTCAGCGACGCCTGGGATCGTCAGGATCGTCGCCATACGCTGAGCAGCAGCGGCAACTACAGCTCGACGTTTGCGCTGTCCCGCTCTGGCCTTTGGCTGGGCCGCTGGAGCGACGGTCGCCCTGCTTCCGCCGTCGCGGTGAACGTGACCACGCCGGAAGATGCTCAGGATCCGCGCGTCGCCGTGTCGCTGGATAACGGCGGCAGTGCCGATATTCCAGGCAATAGCCGCGCCCTCTTCGCGGTGCCGGGCTATCAGCAGACAACGTTGACGGTTAACGAATCGCTGGATGTCTCACGAGGAGCCAGCAGTGAAATCACGCAAGGATCGGGCAGCAGAACGCTGTTTATGGTGCCTGGCAAACTGCTGCGCCGGGACGTGCAAACCACCGCAAGCTACACCTGGCTCGGCCAGTTAACCGACGAGCGTCATTCGCCGTTTATCGGCGGCGTGCCGCTGAACGTGAACGGCTGGAGCGACCTTGGCAACGGCGGGTTTAGCGCCCAAAGCGACGCCCTGCTGCATAACCTCTACCTGGTGCGTCAGCAGCAGTTTTATCAGTGCGCGCTGAACGTGAAGAGTATGCGCGACGTGGTGCGTTATGTCGGGTCGATCCCCTGTAAGGAGTTAACCTTCTCCGCCCTGCCGGATGCCGTCCAGCAGCAGGCACAGCTGATGCTGGCCGGACGGTCGGTCCCTGCTGGACCGACTGCCATGAACACCGATAGCCTCACTAAAGGGAAATGATGTGATTAAGTGCCTCTTTATTTTACTGTTCTTAAGCCTGTGGGCCAGCCAGACGCTGGCAGGCTCTCCCGCGGGACGAAATACCAGCGTAGGGATCAGCTTCGATCGCACCGCGCCGCCCGCGCGTTTTGACATCTGGTTTCATGAATCGGGCGGCTTTGACGCCGCCGATCCGCAAAAGTGGGGGCGCAATACCCTGACCTGTCAGTCCCGTACCGATACCACGAACGGCGCCTGCATGAACTCACCGGTCTGGTTCTCGGCGAACCCGGCCGCGCCTTATGCCATCAATTTAGCGTTTACCCATTCCCTTACCGGCAAGACGGTGAATATCAAGGTGTATGGCGATCACTACATGTTTATCAACAATAAAGTGTTCACCTTTGCCAGCTTTGTCACGGGAGGGACGACGGAAATTGCTAACTGGAACAGAGAGCCCTACTTCGATTTCTATATCGTGAAAAGCGAACTGGATAAGCTCGCCCTGCCGGGGATCTGGACCGCCACGCTGAAGCAGAACCTGCGCCAGTGGGGAAGCGCCGACTGCGGCGGCAACTTCAATGACGTGAATGTCGGCTGTCCTGGCTATCTCACCATCGCCAAATGGCAGGCAAATATTCGCATTGAGGTGGTCGACCCGGGAAACCAGCAGATTTATCTGCCAGCCTTTCCGCACTCCACGCCCATCGTTAACCTCAACCTGACCAACTTCCCGGGGCGCCCCGGGGGCAGCGAGATCAAGGGGGAAAACACGCTGGATATGTGCCTGTACGACGGCAAAAACAGCACCAGCACCCGCGCCTATCTTCGTTTTGAAGATGACGGGCTTCCCTCTGCGGGACGTGCCGAAGGCGCGTTTTCTATCCGGCGGCGCGGTGGAAGCCAGACGGATGCGCGGGACCGTCTCGACTATCAGGTCTCCGTTACCCATCCCATCACAGGCGCAACCGAAACCGTCGCGAACGGTAAAACCGTAGTCTGGCAAGGCACTAACGATCCGCAGTATCTGCGTCAGGTCGTGCTGCCCGGCGGACGCGAGAGCGTACTGTGCATTCCTGCGCCAATTATCCTGAAAACCCCCGCGTTCGCCGCCAGCAGTAAAAACGCGGGCGACTATACCGGCACGCTGCGCGTCATCTATACGCCCAGCACGTTATAACGAGGTCACCGTGAGTTACGCCATTCTCGACAATAATCGATTTTACGCCGAAGGACTGCGCTATGCGCTGCTGCGTCGGGGCGTTCAGTTAGAAGTCCAGAGCGATACCGTACAATGGCAGCCAACGCTGCTTACCCGCCGCGTGATTGTCGTCCGCTGCCGTTTTTCCGTGGCGGCGACGCATCAGGCGCTGATCAATATTTTGCTCAGGCTGGAAGCCGCCCGCTGGAAAGGCAGTCTTTATCTGGTCTGCAACGAAAAGGGGTGGGCGCTGGCAACGCATTTACGCAAGCGTTTCAGTACGCTAACGCTTTATATCATCGACGACCGGATCGCCGTTGCCGATGCGGCGTATTTGCTGGCAAAAGAGCCACGCCGCGTTCGAAGCCTGGACTGCTGCCTGACCGTTCCGGAATTCAACGTGCTCGATCTGATGCTGACCGGGTTGCCGGTCCGCCACATTGCCATCGTGACGCACATGTCGGAGAAACAGGTTTCAACCCATAAATGCAACGCGCTGAAGAAGCTCAATGCCAACAACCTGCTTCAGCTGCTCCTGTAGGTCACGGTTTATCCTGAGCCCGCTTTTTTGCTACACTGTCGCCGATTTTTCACCTACGACAGAAGATTATGTTCATTTTTGCAGGCCAGGAAATTGAGACCGATAGCGAAGGCTATCTGAAAGATACAACGCTCTGGAGCGAACCGCTGGCGGAGAAAATTGCGGAAAACGAAGGGATTACTCTTTCCCCCGAACACTGGGAAGTGGTGCGTTTTGTGCGCGAGTTTTATCTCGAGTTCAACACCTCTCCGGCCATCCGCATGCTGGTCAAGGCGATGGCCAATAAGTTCGGTGAAGAGAAAGGCAACAGCCGCTATCTCTATCGTCTGTTCCCGAAAGGTCCGGCAAAACAGGCCACCAAAATTGCCGGCCTGCCTAAGCCGGTGAAGTGTATTTAATACCGAATACCGAAGTTGACGTATTCGCGCCCCGGTTGATGGGGTTCCGTTAAGACCTTATCAACCCGCGCGCTGCGCGGCCCACCCGCTTTCAGCCACGCCACCAGCTTGTCAACCTGCTCTGCTTCGCCACAGGCGACCACCTCAACGCTGCCGTCATCCATGTTGCGCGCGTATCCCGTTAGCCCAAGCTCAATCGCTTCGCGCTGGGTACTGTAGCGGAAACCCACGCCCTGAACGACGCCGTGAACCCAGGCAATAGTGCAGACTTTAGACATTCTTCTTCTCCTTAACGTAGCGTTTTCGGCAAACAGCCGTAGTGCTGCCGGAAACGGGCGGTGAAACGAGAGCTGGACAGATACCCACATTGTAATGCGATTTCGCCGATCGGTAATCGGGTTGACTGTAACTGTGACAAAGCCACGGCCATCCTCACCTCCTCGACAATCTGGCGAAAACTCTGTGATTCCTCGCGTAACCGTCTGCGCAGCGTCGGCACGCTCAGGGCCAGACGGCTGGCGACGTCCTGCGCGGTCCAGGCTCTGGCGGGCGACAGCATAATGAACTGTCGCACCTGCTCGGTCAGGTTATTGCTTCGCTCGATAAGCAGCGGACCTGCCACGCCGTCATGCAGCAATGCCAGCAACAGACCGAAGGCCTGATGTTTTTGCAGCGCCTCCGGTAACTCCTGACGCACGGCGTGCAGCAGGTTATCCCACATAAACGCCAGCCCCTCGCTCAGCGGAGCGCAGAGCGAATGCAGCGTCGTGCGCGGCCAGGATTTCAGGTAATGCGCTTTAAACTCGGCAACGATTTCCGGCGATAACATCAGCAAGTCCGAGTGAAACAGACCGTTTGCAGGCTGATTGATGATCTCCATTGCCGTATTGGCAGGGATAATGATGAGTTCATCCCGGGTGGCCACCAGGCGGTTATCGTCCTGCACAATCACCTTACTGCCGTGAGTGATATGGCAAATCGCCGGGAAAAAGAGCTTAACCTGGTGCAGGCGATGCATTTTGCTGGCACTCACTTCACCCGCCGTGAGATGTTTATGTCGAAAATGGAACTCCTGCACCGGTTCATCCTTATCTGCTGTAGGTTGCGGTTAACTGAGCCTTTGCCAGAACGTGACTATTGAGCATAAAGCCGACCAGCGCGCCGCTCGCATTGTTGTCGATGGGCAGGGTATCCACGTCCAGCGCCCAGACGGTCATCTGATAGCGGTGAGGCTTATCGCCTGCAGGCGGACATGCGCCGCCGAATCCAGAATAACCGAAATCATTACGCCCCTGCACAGCGCCAGCAGGTAATTTTTCGCCATTTGGGTTACCGGCATCAGCGGGCAGCGTCATTGTCTTCACGGGAATGTTGGCTACTGTCCAGTGCCACCAGCCGCTGCCGGTAGGCGCATCCGGGTCATAGACCGTAATGGCAAAACTTTTCGCACCCGCGGGCGGATTTGTCCACGCCAGCTGCGGGGACTGGTTACCACCGTGGCAGCCAAATCCCTCAAACACCTGCTGTGGCGCTAACCGCCGGTCGCCGGAAATATCCCGGCTGGTCATGCTGAAAGGCGTTGCGGCTAAAACCTGAAAACTCATTGCCGTCAGAGCGGCTATTATGATGACACTGCGCTTTTTCATGGGGGTTTCCTTTGCTGAACCGGAATCCCTAAGATAAAGCACGCAACAATGCCCTAATGTGCCTAAGCGATTTGATTTTGTGCCGAAACGCTCAACGGCATCCGCAGATGATTGCGCCTTGCTGAATGTGCTACTCTACGCGCCATTTCCCTGAAATCGACAGAACAGCAAACTATGAGTGTACGTTTAGTGTTAGCCAAAGGGCGCGAGAAATCATTACTGCGCCGTCATCCCTGGGTCTTTTCCGGCGCGGTTGCCCGTATGGAAGGCAAAGCCAGCCTCGGTGAAACCATTGATATCGTGGACCACCAGGGGAAATGGTTAGCGCGAGGCGCCTACTCGCCAGCCTCCCAGATCCGCGCGCGCGTCTGGACATTCGATAAAGACGAAACCATCGACATCGACTTCTTCGTCCGCCGTCTGCAGCAGGCGCAGCAGTGGCGCGACTGGCTGGCTAAACGCGACGGGCTGGACAGCTACCGCCTGATTGCCGGTGAGTCTGACGGCCTGCCGGGCGTGACCATCGATCGCTTCGGTAACTTCCTGGTGCTGCAGCTCCTGAGCGCCGGGGCGGAATACCAGCGCGCTGCGCTGATTAGCGCCCTGCAAACGCTGTTCCCGCAGTGCGCCATTTATGACCGCAGCGATGTGGCGGTGCGCAAAAAAGAAGGCATGGAGCTGACTCAGGGGCCGGTCACGGGTGAACTGCCGCCTGCCCTGCTGCCAATTGAAGAGCACGGCATGAAGCTGCTGGTGGATATTCAGGGCGGGCACAAAACGGGTTACTACCTTGACCAGCGCGACAGCCGCCTCGCGACGCGTCAGTACGTTGCCGACAAACGCGTGCTCAACTGCTTCTCCTACACCGGTGGGTTTGCCGTTTCGGCGCTGATGGGCGGCTGTGCCCAGGTGGTTAGCGTGGATACCTCGCAGGAAGCGCTGGACGTGGCAAAACAGAACGTCGAGCTGAACAAACTGGACTTGAGCAAAGCCGAATTTATACGCGACGACGTCTTCAAGCTGCTGCGTAAATACCGCGACCAGGGCGAGAAGTTCGACGTCATCGTGATGGATCCGCCAAAGTTTGTGGAGAACAAAAGCCAGCTGATGGGCGCCTGCCGCGGATATAAAGATATCAACATGCTGGCTATCCAGTTGCTGAACCCGGGCGGGGTTTTGCTCACCTTCTCCTGCTCCGGCCTGATGACCACAGATTTATTTCAGAAAATCATCGCTGATGCCGCAATAGATGCTGGCCGTGATGTACAATTTATAGAGCAGTTCCGTCAGGCAGCCGATCACCCCGTGATTGCTACCTACCCGGAAGGACTGTATCTGAAAGGGTTTGCCTGTCGCGTCATGTAACTTGAAAAGAGAAATATTGCCCGCACATAACGTGTAAGTCGTATTTCCCGGGAGGTGACTATGATTGCCAGCAAATTCGGTATCGGCCAGCAGGTCCGCCACACTTTGCTCGGGTATTTGGGTGTGGTCGTGGATATCGACCCGGAGTATTCCCTTGATGAGCCGTCAGCAGACGAGCTGGCGGTGAACGCAGAGCTTCGCGCTGCACCCTGGTACCATGTGGTGATGGAAGGTGACGACGGGCAACCCGTCCACACCTACCTTGCCGAAGCGCAGCTAAGCAGCGAGCTGCAGGAAGAGCATCCGGAGCAACCCACTATGGATGAACTTGCTCAGACTATCCGCAAACAGTTACAGGCTCCGCGCCTGCGGAACTAAGCGTGTAAAAAAAGCCCGATGAACGGGCTTTTTTTTATTACTTCGCCAGCCCCAGACGGGGGATGTCGATCGCCGGACAGCGATCCATGACGACGTTCAGCCCCGCATCCCGCGCCAGCACGGCAGCCTGCTCGTTAATCACGCCCAGCTGCATCCACAGCGTTTTCGCCCCGACGGCGATAGCGTCCTGCGCCACTTCCCACGCCGCCTCGGAATTACGGAAGACATCGACCATATCAATTTTTTCCGGCACGTCAGCGAGCGTGGCATAACCCTGCTGGCCCAGTAAGGTTTTCCCCGCCACTTTTGGCGAGACCGGGATGACGTGATAGCCCTGATCGAGAAGGTATTTCATCACCCGATAGCTGGGACGATCGGGTTTATCGCTCGCGCCCACCAGCGCAATGGTACGCGTGGATGTCAGAATCTCGGCAATATCGTTCTCTTTCATGGTTTTTCTCCTGGCTTTTTTAAAAGTGTACGCCAAACCGCACATCTCAACCATCCATCCCATACCGATGCATGAGGGCAAAACGGCCAAATATGTCTATATGTTAGTAAACGTGATTATCGAAAAATTTAGATACATTAATGCGGCGACAGGATTTCTGACGGGAGCCTTCTATGAAAACCGGTATTGCCACTGCTCTGATTGCATTAGTGATGCCGGTCTGCGTTTTTGCGACCACGCTCCGGCTCTCTACCGATATTGATCTCCTGGTACTGGACGGAAAAAAGGTCTCCAGTTCGTTATTACGCGGTGCGGACAGTATCGAGCTGGATAACGGACCGCATCAGCTGGTATTCCGCGTAGAAAAATCGATCGGTCTGGCCAATCACGAGCAACGGATGTACATCTCTCCGCAGCTGATTGTCAGCTTTAATACCCGACAAATCAGTCAGGTGAATATTACCCTGCCACGCCTTGAAACGGAGAAGGAGTCAGCGGCCTTCGACGCGTCTCCCCGCATTGAACTGCTGGACGGGGATGCGATGCCGATTCCGGCGAAGCTGGATATTCTGGCGCTGACGACTTCACCGAAAGGTCCGGACTACGAGGCCGCGACGCAGACCTATAACAAAGCCGGTAAACGCGCGTCGCTTCCTCAGTTTGCCACCATGATGGCTGACGACAGTACGCTGCTTTCCGGCGTCTCTGAACTGGACGTCATTCCTCCCCAGTCCCAGGCCCTGACGGAACAGCGCCTTAAATTCTGGTTCCAGCAGGCCGATGCCGACACGCGGGCCCGGTTTTTACAGTGGGCAAAACAACAACCTTCATCATAAGCCACATTTTTTACGCCTTTCTCTTGCAGCGTCAGACGGTTCCCGTCATCGTGTAGGCAGTTAACCTGATGGATATGATTATGGAACTGACAACACGCACGCTCCCGGAACGCAAACACATTGCTCTGGTAGCGCACGATCACTGTAAACAAATGCTGCTTAACTGGGTTCGCCGCCATCAGTCTTTGCTGGAAAAGCACGCCCTGTCGGCGACCGGCACCACCGGTAACCTGATCCAGCGCGAAACGGGTCTGGAGGTAAACGCCATGCTGAGCGGCCCGATGGGCGGCGATCAGCAGGTCGGCGCACAGATTTCCGAAGGGAAGATTGATGTGCTGATCTTCTTCTGGGACCCGCTAAACGCGGTTCCGCACGACCCGGACGTCAAGGCCCTGCTGCGCCTGGCGACGGTGTGGAATATTCCGGTGGCGACAAACCTCTCGACGGCGGATTTCATCATCGAATCGCCGCAGTTTAACTCGCCGGTAGATATCCTTATTCCGGACTATCAGCGTTATCTTTCAGAGAGATTGAAGTAGCTTTTTTTGCCGGGTGGCGGCTACGCCTTACCCGGCCTACCCATCCTTACCCTTCGTCGTTATGGCTTCCGCGCCACCGGCACATCAATACTCTTCAAAATATCGACAAACACGGATGGATCCTCTTTATTGAACAGCAGCCACACGCGATGGCGCGCGCGGGTCATCGCCACATACAGCAAACGCCGCTCTTCGGCATCCGGAAAGTCTTCCGGCACCGGCAGCAGGGCCTGCTCCATGACCGACTCGCGGGCCGGGGCCGGGAAACCGTCGCTCCCCTCTTTCAGCCCCAAGACAATCACATAGTCGGCCTGCTGCCCTTTGCTGGCGTGAATCGTCATAAATTCAAGCTGCAGCTTCGGCCAGCGGGTGGCCGCCTTTTCCAGCGCCTCGGGTTTGAGGTGATGGTATCGCGCCAGCACCAGGATACGTTCATCAGGCTTCGCGTAGCCGCTGAGCTTGTCCAGCAGCGGTTCCAGCTGGTCTTCCGCCAGCAGGGTCACAGCTTTTTTATCCCCTGCCCGCAGGCTATTGAGCGGCTTTGCCAGCTGATGCGGGTTCTGCTGGATAAAGCGGTTGGCGATTTCACCAATTCGTGAATTGAAGCGGTAGGTGGTGTCCAGATCGCTGCGATCGCCTTCGCCAAAATAGTGATGGAATGCGGTCGTCAGCGAAAGCTGCGCCCCGCTGAAGCGATAGATGGCCTGCCAGTCGTCACCCACCGCAAACAGCGAAGTATGCTTATTTTGCGCCCGTAGCGCCGAAAGCAGGGCTGCGCGCTGCGGAGAGATGTCCTGGAACTCATCCACCAGAATATGTTTCCACGGGCTGACAAAGCGCCCCTTCTCCAGAATGATGATGGCCTGGTGGATTAGGCCGGAAAAATCGACGGCATTTTCCGCTTTCAGCGCGGTTTTCCAGGCCTTCAGCAGCGGCGCCATCAGCTTGACCCGCTTCGAAAACAGATCGCGGATCGCCTCCGGCGCGCTTTCAATCATCTCTGCCTGCGTTCCGCCGTGCATTCGCATCAGGCTGACCCAGCGGTCAAGCCGTGAACCCAGCCGACGCGCCAGTTTGTCATCCTGCCAGAAGCTGCCCTCCGGCACGTCCCAGTTGAGCTCCTCCTCGAGCCACTGGCGCCACCCTTTCGCCTGCGCCTTTTTCTCACTGCACTGCTGGCGCCACGTTTTGATAAACAGCGCCAGGCGCGCCTGCGCGTCGTTTTCCAGCTTACTGATAGCAGGCACTTTTTTACTGCCCTGCTGAATAATATGCAGGGCAAGGGCATGGAAGGTTCTGGCCGTGATATCCCGGGTATGCAGACGTTCCTGGATCCGTTCGTCCATCTCCTGGGCCGCCTTGCGGCCAAAGGCCAGAAGCAGAATTTGATCGGCGACCGCTTCCCCGGTCGTCAGCAGCCAGCCGGCACGCGCAACCAGCACCGACGTTTTACCGCTACCGGCCCCCGCCAGCACCAGCAGCGACTGCTCGCCGTTGACCACCGCGCGCGCCTGAGCCGGATTAAGCGGAGAAGACTCCACCGTACTGAAAAAGTCGGCGTATTGGGTGAGCATGGCGTCCGTCCAGGCCTGATTATGGGCGAGTCGGCTTTTATCCTTATCATTCAGCCAGGCCTGGCACTGGCGCCAGGCGTCGCGACAATTGTCAAACTCCTCAAGACGAGCCACGGATAACGGCAGCGCCGAGAGCGCCTGCCGGATCTTTTGCTGCAACCCGGCGGTCTGCTGACGGGTGAGCCACGAATGCTGCGCGTTGCTTTGCGCGATATCGTCCAACACCTTTTGAAGCACTCCGGCGGCAATCACGCTCATATCCTGACTCCACTGCTGCCAGAGCGCGTTCAGGTGATGATGGAAACGCTGGGTTTCTGCCCACTCGGTGCCGTGAAGACGCACGACTTTATCGTCAGGCAGTACGAACTCGAGTTCGCCCCACACCAGCCCGCGTTTGCAGTGGATAGCCAGAAGCTGATTAAACGGAATAAGGTATTCGTGGCGTTCTCCAGAGACTTTTACCCCGGCATTAAGGAGAACCACCCGGTCGTAAGGGTGTTGCGCCAGACGTTTACCTAACGACGTTGCTTTCAGTTCCATGTTCCGCCAAATCCACGAAGAGATAATTTACCTGACAGTGTAACTGCCAGTTTTAAGGTGCTCCAGCCTAAAAAAACGTTACAATCATTGGGCGTTAATTTTATCGAAAGGAAGTGAGGGTTTATGCGTACCGTTCTGAATGTGTTGAATTTTGTGCTGGGCGGTTTTGCCACCACCCTTTCCTGGCTTTTTGCCACGCTGGTGAGCATCGTCCTGATTTTCACGCTCCCCCTGACTCGCTCCTGCTGGGAAATCACAAAACTCTCCTTCGTCCCCTACGGAAATGAAGCCATCCACGTTGACGAGCTGAATCCGGAGAGCAAAAACGCCCTGATGAATACGGGGGGTACCCTGCTTAACATTCTGTGGCTGATTTTCTTCGGCTGGTGGCTCTGCATCATGCATATTTTTGCGGGTATTGCGCAGTGCATCACGATTATTGGTATTCCGGTGGGGATCGCGAACTTTAAGATCGCCGCTATCGCTCTTTGGCCCGTCGGGCGCAGGGTTGTTCCGGTCGAAGTGGCCCAGGCGGCGCGTGAAGCCAATGCGCGTCGTCGTTTTCAGTAACTAAGGACTGGCCGCGTTTATGCTAAGCCCACTGCTTCGCCGTTATACCTGGAACAGCACCTGGCTTTATAACGTCAGGATATTTATCGCACTTTGCGGCACGGTTGCCCTGCCCTGGTGGCTGAATGACGTCAAGCTCACCATCCCGCTCACGCTGGGCGTCGTGGCCGGGGCGCTGGCGGACCTGGACGATCGTCTGGCCGGGCGTTTACGCAACCTGGTCATCACGCTCGTCTGCTTTTTTATTGCGTCAGCGTCCGTTGAGTTACTTTTCCCCTGGCCCTGGCTGTTTGCCCTGGGTCTGACGCTCTCAACCAGCGGGTTTATTTTGCTGGGCGGCCTCGGGCAGCGCTATGCCACTATCGCGTTTGGCGCCCTGCTGATCGCCATCTATACCATGCTGGGCGCATCCCTCTACGACCAGTGGTACCAGCAGCCGGTTCTGCTGCTGCTCGGCGCCATCTGGTATAACCTGCTGACCTTAACCGGTCATCTGATCTTCCCTGTTCGTCCTCTGCAGGACAACCTTGCCCGCAGCTTTGAGCAGCTAGCCCACTATCTGGAACTGAAATCCCGGCTGTTCGACCCGGATATCGAGGAAGAAAGCCAGGCGCCGCTCTACGATCTGGCGCTGGCAAATGGTCAACTGGTCGCCACCCTTAACCAGACAAAAGCCTCTCTGCTGACCCGTCTGCGCGGCGATCGCGGTCAGCGCGGAACGCGAAGAACCTTACACTACTATTTTGCCGCCCAGGACATTCATGAACGCGCCAGCTCCTCGCACGTCCAGTATGCCGCCCTGCGAGAGAAGTTCCGCTATAGCGACGTGATGTTCCGCTTCCAGCGCCTGCTGTCCATGCAGTCCCAGGCGTGCCAGCAGCTCTCGCGCTCCATTCTGCTGCGCACGCCTTATCAGCATGACCCACGTTTTGAACGCGTCTTCAGCCATCTTGACGCGGCGCTCGACCGCGTTCAGGCCAGCGGAACGTCACCGGAACACATTAAAGCGCTGGGCTTTCTGCTGAACAACCTGCGGGCAATTGACGCACAGCTGGCGACCATCGAATCCGAGCAGGCGATGGCGCTTCCGGGCAGTGAGGTCGACAATCAGCTTGCTGATGACAGCGTGCACAGTTTTAGCGATATGTGGCTACGCCTGAGCCGCAACTTTACCCCGGAGTCGGCTCTCTTCCGCCACGCGGTGAGAATGTCGCTGGTGCTGTGCGTGGGTTATGCCTTTATCCAGATAACCGGGCTGCATCATGGCTACTGGATCCTGCTGACCAGCCTGTTCGTCTGCCAGCCGAACTATAACGCCACCCGACACCGTCTTGCGCTGCGCATTATCGGCACGCTGGTCGGGGTCGCAATCGGCCTGCCGGTGCTTTATTTCGTGCCTTCCGTCGAAGGTCAGCTGATTCTGATCGTGATCACCGGCGTGCTGTTCTTTGCGTTTCGCAACGTGCAGTACGCCCATGCCACCATGTTCATCACGCTGCTGGTGCTGCTCTGCTTTAATCTGCTGGGTGAAGGGTTTGAAGTCGCCCTGCCCCGCGTGATTGATACGCTGATTGGCTGCGCGATTGCCTGGGCCGCGGTCAGCTTTATCTGGCCGGACTGGCGTTTTCGCAATTTGCCGCGCGTGGTAGACAGGGCGATGAATGCCAACTGTCGTTACCTTGACGCAATTCTGGAGCAGTACCACCAGGGCCGCGATAACCGTCTGGCTTACCGGATAGCACGTCGCGACGCGCACAACAGTGATGCTGAACTGGCCTCCGTTGTCTCTAACATGTCAACGGAGCCGGGCGCCACGGCCGAGATTCGTGAGACAGCGTTCCGCCTGCTCTGCCTGAACCATACCTTTACCAGCTATATTTCGACGCTGGGGGCCCACCGCGAGAAGCTCACTAACCCGGCGGTTCTCAACCTCCTCGATGACGCCGTCTGCTATGTCGATGATGCGCTTCATCACCGCCCGGCCGATGAACCGCGCGTTCGACAGGCTCTGGATGAACTGGCTCAACGCATTGCGCATCTTGACCCGGGAAACGACAGCAAAGCGCCGCTGGTTCTTCAGCAGATAGGCCTGCTTATCGCTCTGCTGCCTGAAATTTGCCGGCTGCAACAGCACATCGCTACCTGGAGGAACGACTCTCCTGCGGCTCAGGCAGCGCATTAAACCACTCCGTCAGCTCCCGGCGGATACCTGCCGGGAGTGCCGCCTCATGCAGCCCTTCGATAGCCCCTTCCAGCGCAAAGAGCACTTTTATACTGAGTGCTTTATTCTTTGCCCGCATCTTCAGCCAGCTCGCTCTGGCGCCCAGCGCCCGCAGCGTTTCTTCATTGGTGATACCAGCTTCATAGAGCAAGACTTCAAGCTGAAAGGTCAGGTTCGGCAGATCCTTAAGACGGGTTCGTTGATGACGCTGGTAGCGCTCTTTCCTTGCCGCACTGAGTGCAAACGAGGAGAGCTGAAGCAACCGCTCCCTGTCCTGCCATAATCCGTCATCCACACGATAATAGTTGAGCAGCACCGGGCGGCCTCGCTTCATCAACGTCAAGAAGGAGGAAGCATTTTTTACACAGTATTTTGCACTCTCTTCACACGCGCGAAGGTAAAGTTCGCCATCGGACACCATGGCAAAGACCGCATCATCCACTGCCAGGGTGTAACCGCCAAACAGCGCGCGATGATGAATCTCGCCCAACGGAGAGAGGTATTCCTGGGATTTATAAATCCGTTCATAAGATATCTTTTTCATGATATTTCCCTTCAAAATCATAGGCTAACAACGAAATTTCTTACTAGCGGATCCGTTAGCAGGAAAATAGGCAACTTATCGTCGTTGAGCAAGATGATTTTTCGAGGGGCATCAAGATTGAATGAATTTTGCGAGTCGCTTTCCGAAAATGAGGTTGATCTTTGGGCATACAGGGGTTACTGTATATCCATACAGTAACTACAGGGCTGGAATGAATATGCACACTTCAGGCTATGCAAATCGCGCAACCTCTCTCTCTTCTGCCGCAGGTAATGTCGCGCAGAATTCCGTCGAGCGTGTTTCCACAGGGCTTATCAGTGAAGTGGTTTATCGTGAAGACCAGCCCTTGTTAACGCAACTTCTTTTACTGCCATTATTACAACAGCTCGGTCAGCAATCGCGCTGGCAGCTTTGGCTCACGCCTCAGCAAAAGCTGAGTCGCGAGTGGGTTCAATCCGCAGGCCTTCCGCTGACCAAGGTCATGCAGATTAATCAACTTTCGCCTTGCGATACCGTTGAGTCGATGATCCGCGCGTTACGCACAGGAAATTACAGCGTGGTGATTGGCTGGTTACCGGAAGAATTGACGGAAGAGGAACATTTCCGACTGACTGAAGCCGCTGAAGAAGGGAATGCGATCGGGTTCATTATGCGTCCGGTTCGATCGGATTCTTACCGCAGAGGACAACTTTCTGGGCTAAAAATTCACTCAAATTTGTATCATTGAGTGAAATTAAGATTTTTCCTGGAATTTTTTTTGACCGCAAGATGGGATTTTAGTTCCCGGCCTTAAAATTGCGGCAAGGCTTGTCTGGTGCGGTTCTCCTTAATTTTATTGCACAAAATTCGTTCAAAAAATGTTAAATAATCGGTATACGGAACTTTTTTTTTCATATGCCTGACGGACTTCACACTTGTAAGTTTTCAGCTACGTTGTAGACTTTACATCGCCAGGGGTGCTCGGCCTAAGCCGAAGATATCGGTAGATTTATATTTGACCACGCCCCCCGGTGAAGGATTTAACCGTGATTCTCTCTTGAGACTTTCATGGCGAATTTTGGATGATAACGAGGCGCAAAAAATGAAAAAGACAGCTATCGCGATTGCAGTGGCACTGGCTGGCTTCGCTACCGTAGCGCAGGCCGCTCCGAAAGATAATACCTGGTATGCAGGTGGTAAACTGGGCTGGTCTCAGTTCCACGACACCGGCTGGTACAACAGCAGCCTGAACAATGATGGCCCAACTCACGAGAGCCAGCTTGGTGCAGGTGCGTTCGGTGGCTATCAGGTTAACCCGTATGTTGGTTTTGAAATGGGTTACGACTGGTTAGGTCGTATGCCATACAAAGGCGACACCGTAAACGGCGCTTTCAAAGCACAGGGCGTTCAGCTGACCGCTAAACTGGGTTACCCAGTAACTGACGATCTGGACGTGTACACCCGTCTGGGCGGCATGGTATGGCGCGCTGACTCCAGCAACAGCATCGCTGGCGACGACCATGACACCGGTGTTTCCCCAGTATTCGCTGGTGGCGTTGAGTGGGCTATGACCCGTGACATCGCTACCCGTCTGGAATACCAGTGGGTTAACAACATCGGCGACGGCAACACCGTTGGTGTTCGTCCAGACAACGGCATGCTGAGCGTAGGTGTTTCCTACCGTTTCGGCCAGCAGGAAGAAGCAGCACCAGTTGTTGCTCCAGCGCCGGCTCCAGCTCCAGAAGTACAGACCAAGCACTTCACTCTGAAGTCTGACGTTCTGTTCAACTTCAACAAAGCGACTCTGAAACCAGAAGGCCAGCAGGCACTGGATCAGCTGTACACCCAGCTGAGCAACCTGGATCCTAAAGACGGTTCTGTAGTGGTTCTGGGCTTCACCGACCGTATCGGTTCTGACGCTTACAACCAGAAACTGTCTGAGAAACGTGCTCAGTCTGTTGTTGATTACCTGATCTCTAAAGGTATCCCAGCTAACAAGATCTCCCCACGTGGTATGGGCGAATCTAACCCAGTTACTGGCAACACCTGTGACAACGTGAAAGCTCGCGCTGCACTGATCGACTGCCTGGCTCCAGATCGTCGCGTAGAGATCGAAGTTAAAGGCATCAAAGACGTTGTAACTCAGCCAGCGGCATAAGTTATCGTCTTATAAAAAAACCCCGCAATGCGGGGTTTTTTATTGTCTGAAGAAAAGTAAAAAAACTACTTTTTGCCCAACAGCGCCTGAAGGTCATTCTTCAGTGTCGACATCTGGTTGGCGTACTTCTCTTTATGTTCTGCATCCTCAATCAACTGCACGATGGTTTCCGACAGCGTTTTACCCCGTCGTTGTGCCAGCCCGGCCAGGCGCTGCCAGACAACAAATTCCAGGTCGATTGATTTTTTGCGAGTGTGCTGGTGCTCAGCATTAAAATGCCGTTTGCGTCGCGCGCGGATAGTTTGCTTCATCCGGTTTAACAACGCAGGATTAATGTGTTTCTCAATCCAGCCGTTGACCTGTACCGGTTCGTTTTCGAGGGTCAGCAAAATATCCACGGCTTCTTGCGCAGCGCTGGCTTCGATGTAGCAGGTGATCAGCTCCCCTTCACGGTGCTTTTTGACCAGGTACTTCCATTTCCAGCCGCTTTCGAGATTTTCCAGTTGTTGATATTTCATTGCGATCTCAGTGTTACCACGTAACTCTGTTCAGAATATCAGTTTTTTAGCAATCTGCTGAAAAGAAATCATATCCTGTGAGTGAATGCAGCCAATCACCCTGTCGAAATCCCCAATCCTGCTTGGGTACAGCCCCCCGCTTACGGTATACTCCACGCTTTTACATCTGACTAAAAAACATCAACTTTGACCATTACGAAACTTGCATGGCGTGACCTTGTTCCGGATACCGAAAGTTATCAGGAACTGTTTGCACAGCCAGATCTCGCAAAAGAACACGAATTCATCCTTAGCGATACGCAGCCCCGTTTGCATTACGCGCTGGAGCAGGTATTAAGCCCCTGGGCAACTGCGCCTTTCATGCTGCTCAAAGCCCCGGAAGAAGCGGAATACCTGACGTTGTTCGGGGATGCCGTGCGTCAGCTAAAGCCGGAAGCGAACGCCGTTTTTGGCGGCCAGTATCGTATCGCTGGACATGATGTTACTTTCGAACCGGCGGCGCAGGCCGACGGCCTTTTTGCCGCTAAGGGCGAGGTGATTACCGCGAACTGGGTCGAGGCTGAACAACTCTTTGGTTGTCTGCGCCAGTTTAACGGCGAGCTTTCTCTGCAGCCTGGGCTGGTACATCGCGCAAATGGCGGTGTCCTGATCATCTCGCTGCGTACCCTGCTCTCGCAGCCGCTTCTGTGGATGCGTCTGAAAACCATCGTGCATCAGCAGCGTTTCGACTGGGTCGGCTACGATGAGTCTCGTCCTCTGCCTGTCTCGGTTCCGTCTATGCCGCTGTCATTAACCGTCGTGCTGACGGGCGACCGTGAATCGCTGGCAGACTTCCAGGAAATGGAGCCTGAACTGGCTGAACAGGCGGTGTATAGCGAATACGAAGACAATATCCAGATTGCCGATGCCGACGATATGGCGCAGTGGTGCCAGTGGGTGATGGCCGTTGCTGAACGTTTTGCACTGCCAACGCCTGCGGCTGACGCATGGCCAGGCCTGATCCGCGAAGCGGTGCGTTATACCGGTGACCAGGAAACGCTGCCACTCTGCCCGCTCTGGATCGGCAAACAGCTGCGTGAAGTGGGCGTGGTGAGCGGTAGCGGTGCGTTCACCGGGGAGCAGCTCACCCAGATGCTGGCTCAGCGTGAGTGGCGGGAAGGCTATCTTGCTGACCGTATGCAGGATGAAATTCTGCTGGAACAAATTCTGGTGGAAACCGAAGGCGAACGCGTCGGACAGATCAACGCCCTGTCGGTGATTGAATTCCCTGGCCATCCCCGCGCGTTCGGGGAGCCGTCCCGTATTAGCTGCGTTGTGCATATTGGAGACGGCGAGTTTACCGACATCGAACGCAAAGCCGAGCTGGGCGGAAACATTCACGCCAAAGGCATGATGATCATGCAGGCGTTTTTGATGTCTGAACTGCAGCTTGAGCAGCAGATCCCCTTCTCCGCCTCGCTGACGTTTGAGCAGTCCTACAGCGAAGTGGATGGCGATAGCGCCTCTATGGCTGAACTGTGCGCCTTAATCAGCGCTCTGGCGGAAGTGCCCATCAATCAGAACATCGCGATCACCGGTTCGGTGGATCAATTCGGTCGTGCGCAGCCTGTGGGTGGCCTCAACGAAAAAATTGAAGGCTTCTTCTCTATCTGTCAGCAGCGCGGTTTAAACGGCAAACAGGGTGTGATTATTCCGGCTCCCAACGCACGCCATTTAAGCCTCAGCCAGGAGATTCTGGATGCGGTTGAACAAGAGCAGTTCGCTATCTGGGCCATCGAAGGGATTGAGGATGCACTACCCTTACTGACAAACCTGGTATGGGATGGCGAAGGGCAAACCACCCTGATGCAGACTATCCAGGAGCGCATTGCTCAGGCAACACAGCAGGATGCTCGTCACCGTTATCCATGGCCGTTACGCTGGCTGGGCTGGTTTAGTTCGAACTGATCGGACTTGTTCAGCGTACACGTGTTAGCTATCCTGCGTCCTTCACTAAAATAAGGCTTACTGAGAACATGGTAGATAAACGCGAATCCTATACAAAAGAAGATCTTCTTGCCTCTGGTCGCGGTGAACTGTTTGGCGCGAAAGGCCCACAGTTACCGGCCCCGAACATGCTGATGATGGACCGTGTCGTGAAAATGACCGAAACCGGCGGCAACTTCGATAAGGGTTACGTAGAAGCAGAACTCGATATCAACCCGGACCTGTGGTTCTTCGGCTGCCACTTTATTGGCGATCCGGTAATGCCTGGCTGTCTGGGTCTGGATGCCATGTGGCAGCTGGTTGGCTTCTATCTGGGCTGGCTGGGTGGTGAAGGTAAAGGCCGCGCGCTGGGCGTGGGCGAAGTAAAATTCACCGGCCAGGTTCTGCCTACGGCGAAGAAAGTGACCTATCGTATTCACTTCAAGCGCATCGTTAACCGCCGCCTGATTATGGGCCTGGCAGATGGCGAAGTGCTGGTAGACGGTCGTCTGATCTATAGCGCAAGCGACCTGAAGGTTGGCCTGTTCCAGGACACGTCCGCGTTCTGATCGTGCTTTCGCACCTCCAGAAAGGCGAAACCTCCGCATTGCGGAGGTTTCTTTTTTGAAAGAGACGTTATCAGGCTATGAGTGCCCTGTCGCCGATGGCTTCTCGCCAGCCTCCAAGCCATTGTGACCTTTGATTTATCGTCTGATAAGGACACATTTCTTTAGAACGTCCAGCGATGCCGGCCTGATAACCACGTTGATGAGCCCGTTCCAGGCGATCTCGTTTCTGTCTCTTCATGCCTCGTTTCCCTCATTCTTTTGTCTGGTGGAAAGAAAACAGTGTCTGCACTATCTGCACAGGCACAGATAACGAATACCCCGAATTAGTCGCATCGTCAATGTTCAAAATTCATACGGGTGTCATATTTGTGAGCTAGCTGGAAGTTCATTTGTACAAAAATTGTGACGTGGCACAAGTAACAACCTGAGTTGAAAACGAAAAAAAACCGCAATCAGCGACAGACCGATTGCGGTTTCTGATGATGAATTTTACTTATGGCAGCCGGGAAATCTCTCTCGCGATACTGGCCGACTCCTGCGCCCATCCCTGAGCCAGGACTTTCACCATTTCGTCATAGCCATCTTTCTGCTGCTTTAGCTCCAGATGGAAAGGACGCTTAATCAGCTGCCCCTGATGGTTCAGCAACCACTCCCCGCTGATGACCACCGCACCGTCATAACGGCCGTGGAAGCCCGTTACGGTGACGTTCAGCGTATCCTGATCGTTACCCAGCGGCTGCGATGCGACTACCCACCCCGGAAGCTGGCTGCCCAGATTGGCCACCAGCGTGTTGCGCAGCTGCTGATCCAGCGGGCTGGCCCACAGGTTGTTGGTTGCAATCACGTATTTCACGTCGCTGGTCTGATAGACCACGCCGTTTCCTGCCAGATAATCCGGCACGGCGACCTGCTCAACCCACAGCTGGCGGTTTCCCTGACTGGCCGTGCTTTGCCCACCGCTGTGGGTTGCCACAGGCAGCTGATAATAGCTTTTATTATCTCCCCCTGAACTGCATGCCGTTAACAGCAGAGCGCCAACCATCAATAGCCATTTTTTCATTCTTTTGCCCTCTTCGGCTCAGGATCCTTTTTATCTTTCGCTTCGAACACCAGCGCATTGCTCTTCTCGTTGAGCGTTTTCAGCACCGGCTGCAGTTCACGCAGGACCTGATCAAGACGCTGCATATCTGCCACCATCTTGTTATAGGCCGCTGATCCCGGCTGGAAGCCCTGCATACTGCGGTTCAGCTCACGCAGCGTTTTCTGCATGTCCTGCGGCAGCTGCTGCATGCTCTGGCTCGCCGTAATCTTGTTGATGTTATCCAGCGTGGTTTGCAGACGGCGCATCGTTGCCTGGCTTTCGCTCAGCGAGTTTGTTGCCGCTTCAATCATCGGATTCAGTGGCAGATTGTTGATCTTATCCAGCGTCTCCATCAGACGCTGCTGGATCTGCGCCAGACCGCTGCTCACCGTTGGGATGATCTTGTAGCCACCGAATTCACGGATACCGGTAATCGGCGGTGCTTTCGGGTAGAAGTCCATATCCACATACAGCGCACCGGTGACCAGGTTGCCGGTTTTCAGCGACCCGCGCAGACCGCGTTCCATCAGCTGGGTGATATGAGTCGCGATATCCTGATTTTCACCAATCTGATTAAGCAGACGCTCTGGTTCAATGCGGATCAGTACCGGAATGCGGTAATCATCATCCAGCACCTGCTGAAGGCCCGGAACGAAGAACGGCACTTGCCCAACCGTACCGAGACGAATGCCGCGGAACTCAACAGGCGCCCCCGGCTGCAGGCCGCGAACGGAGTCTTTAAAGAACATCAGGAAGTCAACGTGATCGGTATAGAGCGCATCCTGAATGCTTTTTTGATCGTCAAAGAGACGGAAAGCGGTGTTCTCTGCGACCGGCTGCCCTAAATCCAGGCCCTCCGGCACGTCAAAGCTCACGCCGCCACCAAACAGCGTGGTCAGCGAACCCATTTCAACGCGCATGCCTGCCGAAGTCAGATCTACCGCGATCCCGCTGTCTTTCCAGAAGCGGACGTTGCTGGTGACCAGGCGATCGTTTGGCGCATTAATGAAGAGCTGATAGCTGATCGCGCGTTTCTGTGGATCAAACGTGCTTTTCTCAACCGACCCGACGCGGTAGCCGCGGAACAGAACCGGGTCGCCCGCCGTGAGCTGACCCGCTTTTTTGCTGTCGAGGATCACGCGGATGCCCTTGGCATCAGGCGGTGCAAGCGGCGGTGAATCCAGAAGCTGGTACTGGGCCGGCTGGTTACCCTTAGCGCCCGGCTGCAGCTCAATGTAGGCACCCGAGAGCAGCGTCCCCAGGCCGCTGATCCCTTCACGCCCCACCTGCGGCTTAACGACCCAGAAAACGGAATCGCCGTGCAGCAGTTTTTCCATGCCGGCATTCAGGCGCGCCTTAATCTCCACATGGGTTAAATCGTCGGTCAGGGTTGCGCTTTCCACCACGCCCACATCCACGCTACGGCTTTTGATGGTCGTTTTACCGCCCTCAATCCCCTCGGCATTGGTGGTTATCAGCGTCACTTCCGGCCCCTGATGGCTGTAATGATAAAACAGGATCCAGGCACCGATCAGCGCAGTCACGATGGGAAAAATCCACACCGGAGACCAGTTTTTGACCTTCTGCACTTTCGCCTCTCCACTCTTATTTTCCATGCTCTTACTCTTCCTCATGGCTTGATTCAGGCTCACGATCCCACGATAAACGAGGGTCGAAGGTCATGGCCGCAAACATGGTCATGATCACGACCAGTGCAAACATTAAAGCCCCCATCGCAGGATAAATACTCATCAAACCGCCCATCCGCACCAGCGCAGAGAGAACGGCGATGACAAACACGTCAATCATTGACCAGCGTCCGACAAACTCGACCACTTCATAAATCAGGTGCATGCGTTCGCTGTCGCGTTTCCCATGACCTTTCGCATCCCAACAGAGCCAGGCGATGGCGATCATTTTTAAGGTGGGCACCATAATACTGGCGATAAAGATGACGCCAGCGACCGGATAGGAACCTTCGCCCCAGAGCAGTATCACCCCGGCCAGGATCGTCGAGGGCATTTTGTCGCCGAGCAAATCGGTGATCATGATTGGCAGAATATTGGCTGGCAGATACAGCATGACGGACGTGACCAGCAGCGCCATCGTCCACTGCAGGCTATTTTTACGGCGTACGTGCCCCTTTGTTTCGCAGCGCGGACAAACGTCGAGATCGGCGGGCAGCACGGCGGTGCAGCACGGGCAGGAACGCAGCCCCTGACGAATGCCGGGCACGCCGACCTTCACCGTCTGCGCAAGCGTCGGTGCCGGGGCGATATCATCCCACGCCCAGCGTCTGTCCACGCACTGGAAAGCGCGCAGCTGCAGGACGCAGTACAGACACCAGGGAATAAAGCTGCTGCCAATCCCCACGTCGCCGTACGCCATCAGCTTCACGAAACTGACCAGGATCCCCGCCAGAAAGATCTCGGCCATCCCCCAGCTTTTGAGCTGAAACAGAATACGCGCAAGTCGGATTTTCAGCGGTGCCGGCATCCTGACGCGGTTCACCAGCAAAAGGATGACGACCAGGCAAAAAGCCGGGACTATCTGGACAAACAGGAGAAAGAAGGTCCCCAGGCTGGCGTAATCTTCCGAGAACATCACGCCCGGGATTTCAAGCAGATCCACCTGACTGGTGATCCCCCCCACCTTCATATAGATGAAGGGGAAGAGATTAGAGAGCAGCAGCATGAACAGTGCTGCCAGCGCGTAAGCAGTGGGACGCTGCCGCGGCGCGTCCCACTCGGTTGTCAACGTCGCGCCACAGCGTGGACACAGGGCTTTATGTCCGTGACCAAGCTCTGGCAACGCCACGAGCATATCGCATTGCGAGCATAAAATATGCCTGTCGGCATGGTGCTGGTCACACATATGTTATCCCTGTTTATGCGCCGTTTTTCAGAGACTCAAGGTACTCCCAGCGCTCAAAGGCGTCTTCCAGGGCTTTTTCAGCCGCGGACATTTCAGCCAATACTTTCTGAGTATAGTCATGCGATTGGGTAAAGAATGACGCATCAGCAACCTGTTTTTGCAGATCCTCAAGCGCAGCCTCCAGCTCTTCAAGACGCTGCGGTAGCCCCTCCAGTTCGCGCTGCAGGTTATAGCTTAGTTTAGCCGAGGTTTTCTTGACAGTTTCTGCTTTTGTTACAGCAGGTTCAGAACTTATTTTGGACTTTGACTGCTTCGTCGCCAGCGACTGTGCCTGCTGCCCTTTTGCATCGTGATAACCGCCGACATATTGACCAATTCGCCCTTCACCTTCGAAGATCCAGCACTCGGTCACGGTGTTGTCAACGAACTGACGATCGTGGCTGACCAGCATCACGGTACCCTGATAACCGTCAATCAGTTCTTCCAGCAGTTCCAGCGTTTCGACATCCAGATCGTTGGTCGGTTCATCGAGGATCAGCAGGTTGCTTGGCTTCAGGAACAGGCGCGCCAGCAGAAGACGGTTGCGCTCACCGCCTGACAGCGCGCGCACCGGCGTCATGGCGCGCTTCGGATGGAACAGAAAGTCCTGCAGGTAGCCCAGCACGTGGCGCGGCTTGCCGTTCACCATCACTTCCTGCTTGCCTTCGGCGAGGTTGTCCATCACCGTACGGTCCGGATCCAGCTCCGCGCGGTGCTGGTCGAAGTAGGCGACCTCCAGCTTGGTCCCGCAGTGAATGCGGCCGCTGTCGGCCTGCAGCTGGCCGAGCATCAGTTTCAGCAGCGTGGTTTTACCGCAGCCGTTCGGGCCAATCAGGGCGATTTTGTCGCCGCGCTGAACCTGTGCCGAGAAGTCTTTCACCAGCACTTTACCGTCAACCTGATAGTTAACATTTTCCATTTCAAAGACAATCTTGCCGGAACGGGACGCCTCTTCCACCTGCATTTTGGCGCTGCCCATCACTTCACGGCGTTCGCTGCGCTCGCGACGCATCGCCTTCAGGGCGCGCACGCGGCCTTCGTTACGGGTACGGCGGGCTTTGATGCCCTGGCGGATCCAGACCTCTTCCTGCGCCAGCTTGCGGTCAAACTCCGCATTCTGCAACTCTTCCACGCGCAGGTTTTCTTCTTTCTCCAGCAGATAGGTGTCGTAATCGCCAGGATAGGTCACCAGCTTGCCGCGGTCGAGATCGACAATACGCGTCGCCATATTGCGAATAAACGAACGATCGTGCGAGATAAAGATGATTGTGCCGCTGAAGGTTTTCAGGAAGCCTTCCAGCCAGTCGATCGCTTCGATATCCAGGTGATTCGTCGGTTCGTCCAGCAGCAGCACCTTCGGCCCGCTGACCAGCGCACGACCCAGGGCGGCTTTACGCAGCCAGCCGCCGGAGAGCGCCGACAGCTCCATGTCGGGTTCCAGCCCGAGCTGCGCCAGCACTTCATTAATGCGGTTTTCAAGCTGCCACAGACCGTGGTGATCGAGCATCTCCTGCACTTTTGCCAGTTCGTTGAGGTTTTTGTCGCTCGGATCGGTCATCACCAGATGCGAAATCTCGTGATAGCGCTTCAGGTATTCAGCCTGCTCGGAGATCCCTTCCGCCACGAAATCGTACACGCTGCCGGTCACGTGACGCGGTGGATCCTGCTGCAGGCGGGAGACAATCAGATCCTGTTCGTAAACAATGCGTCCGTCATCCAGGCCCTGTTCACGGTTAAGGATTTTCATCAGCGTGGATTTACCCGCGCCGTTACGGCCCACCAGACAGACGCGCTCGTTATCTTCGATGTGCAATTCTGCATTGTCGAGAAGCGGTGAGTCGCTGAAAGAGAGCCACGCGCCGTGCATACTAATTAAAGACATTTATTTTTCCTTTCAGACCGCGGTAATCAACCAGCAGTTATGGATTTGACGGTTACGGGCAAAGTCCTGAGACAGCGTTTTTTGGCTGATTTCTTGTGCTTTCAGTCCCAGGGCTGCTAAGCCGTCATGATCCATACGGAAGCCGCGTTTGTTGTTCGAGAACATAATGGTGCCGCCTTTACGCAGCAGGCGCTTCAGGTCGGTCATCAGGCGCAGGTGATCGCGTTGAACGTCAAAGCTATCTTCCATACGCTTGGAGTTGGAGAAGGTCGGCGGATCGATAAAGATCAGGTCGAACTGCTCGTCGGTGTCGCGCAGCCAGCCCAGCACGTCAGCCTGCATCAGGCGATGCTGACGCCCGGTTAAGCCGTTAAGACGCAGGTTGCGCTCCGCCCACTCCAGATAGGTGCGGGACATGTCCACCGTGGTGGTGCTGCGCGCGCCGCCCAGACCCGCATGCACGCTGGCGCTGCCGGTATAGGAGAAGAGATTCAGGAAGTCCTTGCCCTTGCTCATCTGGCCCAGCATGCGGCGGGCGATACGGTGGTCGAGGAACAGGCCGGTATCCAGATAGTCGGTCAGGTTGACCCACAGGCGGGCGTTATATTCGCCCACTTCGATAAAGTCACCCTTCTCACCCATCTTCTGGTACTGATTTTTGCCTTTCTGACGTTCACGGGTTTTCAGCACCAGCTTGTTTGGCGCAATACCCAGCACGGCGATGGTGGCGGCAATAACGTCCAGCATGCGCTGACGCGCTTTTTGCGCATCAATTGTTTTCGGCGGCGCATATTCCTGAATCACCACCCAGTCCGCGTAGCGGTCAACCGCCACGTTGTACTCCGGCAGGTCGGCATCATACAGGCGGTAGCATTCAATGCCCTCCTGCTTCGCCCACTTCTCAAATTTCTTCAGGTTCTTGCGCAGACGGTTAGCGTAATCTTCCGCCACGCCGGACGGCTTGCTGTCGGCCGCCTTCTCCGCCAGATGGTAGTTTTTCTGCACGCAGTCCAGCGGGCCGTTTTTCGCCTTAAACTGGCGGTCGGCGCGCAGCTGCAGGCAGCTCAGCAGTTCCGGCGAGGCGCTGAACAGAGACAGGTTCCAGCCGCCGAAGTGGTCCTTCATGTTGCGGCCAAGCAGGCTGTGCAGGGCAATCAGCGCCGGTTCGCTGTCCAGACGTTCGCCGTATGGCGGGTTGCTGATCACGGTACCGTACGGGCCTTTTGGCAGCGGGTTGGTCAGGTTTGCCACGTCTTTTACTTCGAAGGTGACCAGCTCGCCAATACCGGCACGGCGGGCGTTGCTGCGCGCGCGCTCAATGACGCGAGGGTCGCTATCGGAGCCGTAGAAGTGGGAGGTGTACTCCGCCAAGCCTTTACGCGCGCGGGTCTGCGCATCGTCTTTGACCTCTTTCCAGAGCGCTTCATCGTGCTGCGCCCAGCCTTTGAAGCCCCAGTGACCGCGATGCAGCCCCGGCGCGCGGTCGGTGGCCAGCATGGCTGCTTCAATCAGCAGGGTACCGGAACCGCACATCGGGTCGAGCAGCGGCGTGCCCGGCTGCCAGCCGGAGCGCATCACAATGGCGGCCGCCAGGGTCTCTTTGATGGGTGCCATGCCGGTACGATCGCGGTAGCCGCGCAGGTGCAGGCCCGCGCCGCTCAGATCGAGAGAGATACTCGCCGTGTCGCCGTTCAGCCAGACGTTAATACGCAGATCCGGGTTTTCACGATCGACGTTCGGACGTTCCTTATTTTTACGCGTAAAGCAGTCCACAATGGCGTCTTTTACGCGCAGGGCACCGTACTGGCTGTTGCGGATCTCGTCGTTCACGCCGTTGAAATGCACCGCAAAGGTGGCATTCGGGGTGAAGATCTCTGTCCAGTCGATCATCTGTACGCCGGTGTAGAGGTCAAGGTCGCTATAAACCTTGCACTCCTTCATCGGCAGCATGATGCGCGACGCCAGGCGGCTCCACATCAGGCTCTGGTAAATAAGCCGCGTGTCGCCCTCAAAATGGACACCACCCTGAACCACCTGACACTCTTGTGCGCCCAGGCTTTCCAGTTCAGTTTTTAACAGCTCTTCCAGCCCACGGGCCGTACTGGCAAACAGAGAATTCATATCGTCACTTTTACTCTTAGAAAATTGTCGCGCATTATAGCTAATATGGCGTGTATGTCATAAAGTTGAAGGCTTATTTTCATTCGAGGGAGTGTGCAGTGGCGACGTTATCCAGGCTTTTTATTCATCCGGTGAAATCCATGCGCGGCATCGGCGTCTCTCACGCGCTGGCCGACATGAGCGGATTCGCCTTCGATCGAATTTTTATGGTCACCGAGCCTGACGGTACGTTTATTACCGCACGCCAGTTCCCTCAGATGGTTCGCTTTACCCCTTCCCCGCTTCACGACGGTTTGCATCTTACCGCGCCGGACGGTTCCAGCGCGGTGATTCGCTTTGCTGATTTTGCGCCCGTCGATGCGCCAACGGAAGTGTGGGGGAACCACTTTACCGCGCGCATCGCCCCGGATGAAATTAACCGCTGGTTAAGCGGCTTCTTCTCCCGCGACGTGCAGCTGCGCTGGGTTGGACCTGAACTGACGCGTCGCGTGAAGCGACACGACGCCGTTCCCCTCTCCTTCGCCGATGGCTTCCCGTTCCTGCTGACGAACGAAGCCTCGCTGCGTGATTTACAGGGCCGCTGCAAAGCCAGCGTTCAGATGGAACAGTTCCGTCCGAACCTGGTGGTGACGGGTGCCGAGGCCTGGGACGAAGATACCTGGAAAGTGATCCGCATTGGCAGCGTCATTTTTGACGTGGTGAAGCCCTGCAGCCGCTGCATTTTCACCACGGTGAGCCCGGAGAAAGGCCAGAAGCATCCTTCCGGCGAACCGTTGAAAACCCTGCAATCATTCCGCACCGCGCAGGATAATGGCGATGTCGATTTCGGCCAGAACCTGATCCCACGCTCCAGCGGCGCGATCCGCGTCGGCGATGAGGTCGAAATTCTTGCTCGTGGGCCAGCGAGAGTGTACGGCTCGGGTCAGGAGGATGAGCTTGTCGACGTTGAGACGAACGTCGCCTCTGCGGTAGATATTCACTGGCAGGGCAACGTCATCCGGGGTAACAACCAGCAGGTACTGCTTGAGCAGCTGGAACAAGCGGGGATCCGCATACCCTATTCCTGCCGCGCGGGCATTTGCGGATGCTGTCGTATCAGACTGGTGGATGGCGAAGTGAGTGCGTTGAAAAAGTCGGCAATTGGAAATGACGGCACAATTCTGTGCTGTAGCTGCGTCCCGAAAACGTCCGTACAGCTGGAAGCTTAAACCGCCTGCTCGAGGCTGAAGGCATCCACGCGAAGCTGGGGCTTCAGCCTGTCGTTCATGACCTTAATGGCATCCCCGAGCTGCATCGTCCGCCCGGCAATCGTCACGCCAGGCTGGGCCAGCAGGCAGAGCGCGGCATTATCGCCTGGCTCCACCACCAGCAGGCTCACCTCTTCTGCGGTATCGCTCAGGTTGACGCTGGCCGCATCGCCCGTTGCCGGGGTCCAGTTCATGCCGTGCGGCAGGAAATGCCAGCTCTTTGGCATTTGCGGCTTCAGGAAACGGATAGCCACCAGCGCATTTAATACCAGCTCGGCGCGCTGCTCTTTCGAGAGCATCAGATCGCGACATTTTTCCTCAAAGGAGAAATAAAGCGCAGCGTCGTCAACGCAAAAGCCTGACGGGGAAAAAGCGTCCGGGGTTAACATTCGGCGGGCAAAACGAGAGCGAAACAACATGCCATTGGCTAAGTCGAGCATCATTCGGTCATGCTCGTCGCAAAAATACCAGCGCCAGTTATCGTCAGGTTTAATTCGCATGTTTCTCTCCCGTCCCCGAAACGTCCTGTACTAAAAATGTCCTGTTTGCCGCTTCGTTTATAACATCATTAATAAAAGACTATAATGTCTAAATAAGCAACAGTGACGGAATATAAAACAACCAGGGCTGGAAATAAAGCCCCGGTTGTCTGATTACGAGAAAAGATTAGATATGCGTAACGATTTCTTTAATCAGCGGCGGCCCTTTAAAAATAAAGCCGGAATAGATTTGCACCAGTGACGCACCCGCCGCCATCTTCTCACGCGCAGCAATCACGGAGTCAATGCCGCCGACGCCAATAATCGGCAGGCGGCCATTTAATTCCGCAGACAGGGCACGAATAATTTCGGTGCTTTTTAATTGCACCGGACGGCCACTTAACCCACCCGCTTCGTCACAGTTTTTCATTCCCTGCACGAGGGAACGATCGAGAGTGGTATTGGTCGCAATTACACCATCAATATTATGGCGAACCAAACTGTCGGCAACCTGGATCAATTCTTCGGCAGAAAGATCCGGGGCGATCTTAACCGCGACCGGAACATATTTGTGGTGGATCGCCTGGAGTTCATTTTGCTTATTTTTAATGGCACTCAGAAGATCGTCCAGCGCTTCACCATATTGTAAGGATCGCAGGCCCGGGGTATTGGGTGACGAAATATTCACCGCAATATAACCGGCATAGGCGTAGACTTTTTCCATACAAATCAGATAGTCATCTTTACCCTGCTCGACCGGCGTGTCTTTATTTTTGCCGATATTGATGCCCAGTATTCCGTCAAAGTGGGCTTTTTTTACGTTCTCGACCAGGTGATCAACACCGTGGTTGTTGAAGCCCATGCGGTTGATCAGCCCTTCGGCTTCCACCAGTCGGAACAGGCGCGGTTTGTCATTTCCCGGCTGCGGGCGCGGGGTGACGGTACCGATTTCAATGGAGCCAAAGCCCATCGCGCCCAGGGCATCAATGCACTCGCCATTTTTGTCCAGACCGGCCGCCAGACCCAGCGGATTTTTAAAAGTCAGCCCCATGCACTGCACAGGTTTTACCGGCACATGCTGGCGCACCAGCGCGGCCAGAGGCGTGCCGGTAATACGACGTAATTGCTGGAATGTAAATTCATGAGCGCGCTCAGGGTCGAGCTGGAAAAGGGCTTTACGAACGAAGGGGTAGTACATGAACTCTCCTGGATTCCCGGTGTGCAAACCGGGAGGGGATTATGGGCGATCCCGTCGCGAAAGGGAATTGACCTGCGGCAAAAAACCCGCGTAAAACGCAATCGTTTACCTCCCCGTCCATTTCTTATGCACTTTTTTGCATTTTAATTGCAGATAAATCATTTAGTGGAATAAACGCGCGGTGTCACACTCCTTAAAATTGTTATGAATGTTAGATAAAAGCAAACAATTAGTTATAAGGAGGAAGTATGCGCGTCATTACCCTGGCCGGAAGTCCACGATTCCCTTCGCGCTCCAGCGCCCTGCTGGAATATGCCCGTGAAAAACTGAATGCTCTGGATGTGGAAGTGTGCCACTGGAACCTGCATAACTTCGAACCTGAAGATTTGCTCTACGCCCGTTTCGACAGCCCCGCGCTGAAAACCCTCATTGAGCAACTTAACGGCGCGGACGGCCTGATCGTAGCAACGCCCATCTATAAGGCCTCCTTTTCCGGGGCCCTGAAAACCCTGCTCGATCTGCTTCCGGAACGCGCGCTGGACGGCAAGGTGGTGCTGCCGCTGGCAACGGGCGGTACGGTTGCCCATTTACTGGCCGTGGATTATGCCCTGAAGCCGGTGCTGAACGCGTTGAAAGCGCAGGAGATCCTCCACGGCGTTTTCGCCGATGACTCACAGGTCATCGACTATCAACACAAACCCCACTTTACGCCTAACCTGCAAACCCGCCTCGATAACGCTCTGGAAACGTTCTGGCATGCCCTGCATCGCCGGGATATCCAGGCCCCGGCGTTTGGTCAGCCTCAAGGAGTCGCACATGTTTAAAACGTTAACCCGCATCGGACTGGCCGGTTTGATGGCGCTTACCTCGCTGGCCCATGCAGCAGAAACGGCTCCGGAAAGTTTACGCATCGGGTATCAGAAAGGCAGCGTCAGCATGGTGCTGGCAAAAAGCCACCAGCTTCTGGAAAAACGCTTCCCGGACACCAAATTCTCCTGGGTGGAGTTCCCGGCCGGCCCGCAGATGCTGGAGGCCCTGAACGTGGGCAGTATCGATCTTGGCAGCACGGGCGATATCCCACCTATATTCGCCCAGGCCGCGGGAGCGGACCTCGTCTACGTTGGCGTTGAGCCGCCCAAGCCTAAGGCCGAAGTCATTCTGGTGCCTGAAAACAGCGACATTAAAAGCGTCGCCGATCTTAAAGGCCATAAGGTCGCTTTCCAGAAGGGTTCCAGTTCACACAACCTGTTGCTGCGCGCTCTGCAAGAGGCCGGGCTCAAGTTCACTGACATTCAGCCTGTTTACCTGACGCCCGCTGACGCGCGCGCCGCGTTCCAGCAGAAGAACGTTGATGCCTGGGCCATCTGGGACCCGTACTACTCCGCCGCATTGCTGCAGGGTGGCGTTCGCGTGCTGAAAGACGGTACCACGCTGAAGCAGACCGGCTCGTTCTATCTGGCCGCGCGCCCTTATGCGGAAAAGAACGGCGCATTTATTCAGGGCGTGCTGGATACCTTTACCCAGGCCGATGCCCTGACTCAGAGCCAGCGTCAGGAGAGCATTGCCCTGCTGGCGAAAACCATGGGCTTACCTGAGCCGGTGATCGCGAGCTATCTCAACCACCGTCCGCCGACCACCATTACGCCGGTGGACGCACACGTCGCCGCACTTCAGCAACAAACGGCTGACCTCTTCTATCAAAACCGCCTGGTTCCAAAACAGGTCACTATTCGCGAACGCATCTGGCAACCCGCAGGCAAAGAAGGAGCTAAATCATGAGTCTGAATCTTTTCTGGTTTTTACCCACCCACGGTGATGGACACTATCTTGGTACAGAAGAAGGTTCACGCCCGGTTGACCATGGCTACCTGCAGCAGATTGCACAGGCGGCGGACCGAATCGGTTTCACCGGGGTGCTGATCCCGACCGGACGATCATGTGAAGATGCCTGGCTGGTCGCCGCATCGATGATCCCGGTCACCCAGCGTCTAAAGTTCCTTGTCGCGTTACGCCCGAGCGTCGTCTCCCCTACCGTGGCGGCACGTCAGGCGGCCACGCTGGACAGGCTGTCCAACGGCCGCGCCCTGTTTAACCTGGTAACGGGCAGCGATCCACAGGAGCTGGCGGGCGACGGCGTGTTCCTCGACCATACCGAACGCTATGAGGCCTCCGCCGAGTTCACCCGCGTCTGGCGACGCCTGCTGGAAGGGGAAACCGTCACCTTTGAAGGCAAGCATATTCACGTTCGCGACGCGAAGCTCTACTTCCCGCCGGTGCAGCAGCCGCGCCCGCCGCTCTATTTTGGCGGGTCGTCGGATGTAGCCCAGGATCTGGCGGCGGAGCAGGTCGACCTCTATCTGACCTGGGGCGAACCGCCTGAGCTGGTGAAAGAAAAAATCGCTCAGGTCCGCGCGAAAGCGGCCGCCCATGGCCGCAAGGTGCGCTTCGGTATTCGCCTGCACGTGATTGTGCGTGAAACCAATGATGAGGCCTGGCGGGCGGCGGACCGTCTGATTTCTCATCTGGACGATGAGACCATCGCCAAAGCGCAGGCCGCGTTTGCCAAAACCGACTCCGTCGGGCAGCACCGGATGGCGTCCCTGCACAACGGCAAGCGCGAGAATCTGGAGATCAGCCCGAACCTGTGGGCGGGCGTCGGCCTGGTGCGCGGCGGTGCGGGCACGGCGCTGGTCGGCGACGGCCCGACCGTGGCCGCGCGCATCAATGAATACGCCGAACTGGGTATCGACAGCTTTATTCTCTCCGGTTATCCGCACCTGGAAGAGGCGTACAAGGTCGGCGAGCTGTTGTTCCCGCATCTTGATGTCGCCATTCCGGAGGTTCCGCAGCCGCAGCCGCTCCAGCTGCAGGGCGAAGCCGTGGCAAACGAATTTATTCCACGCAAAGCCGCACAGAGCTAAGGAGGGACCATGTCTGCCACCTCACAAAAATGGCTGCTGCGCGCCGCGCCGTGGTTTTTACCCGTCGGCATTGTGGCGTTCTGGCAGCTCGCATCGTCCACCGGCTGGCTGTCGAGCCGCATTCTGCCCTCTCCGGAGGGCGTTGTAGAAGCGTTCTGGTCGCTGAGCGTCAGCGGAGAGCTGTGGCAGTATCTGGCGATCAGCTCCTGGCGCGCCGCGATCGGGTTTTCCATCGGCGGCAGTATCGGGCTGGTTCTGGGTCTGGTGAGCGGCCTTTCACGCTGGGGCGAGCGGCTGCTGGATACCTCCATCCAGATGCTGCGCAACGTGCCGCATCTGGCGCTGATCCCGCTGGTCATTCTGTGGTTTGGGATTGATGAGAGCGCCAAGATCTTCCTCGTGGCGCTGGGCACGCTGTTCCCGATTTACATCAACACCTGGCACGGCATCCGCAATATCGATCGTGGTCTGGTGGAGATGGCGCGCAGCTACGGATTATCGGGTTTTTCCCTCTTTGTTAACGTGATTCTGCCGGGCGCCCTGCCCTCCATTATGGTCGGGGTGCGTTTCGCGCTCGGCCTGATGTGGCTGACGCTGATTGTGGCGGAAACCATCTCAGCTAACTCCGGGATTGGTTATCTGGCAATGAACGCCCGCGAATTCCTGCAAACGGACGTGGTGGTAGTTGCCATTATCCTTTACGCCCTGCTCGGCAAACTCGCCGACGTCAGCGCCCAGTGGCTGGAGCGCAGCTGGCTGCGCTGGAATCCGGCCTATACCCTTCAGGAGGCGAAAGCATGAATACTGCACGACTGAATCAGGGGACCCCGTTACTGCTGAACGGTGTCACCAAACGCTACGGCGATAACACCATTCTTAACGGGCTGGATCTGCATATTCCCGCCGGACAGTTTGTGGCCGTAGTCGGGCGCAGCGGCGGCGGCAAGAGTACGCTGCTACGGCTGCTGGCCGGACTGGAAGCCCCCAACGGCGGCGACATTCTGGCAGGAACGACGCCGCTTTCGAATATTCAGGATGATACCCGCATGATGTTCCAGGATGCACGCCTGCTGCCGTGGAAATCGGTTATCGACAATGTCGGGCTCGGTCTTAAGGGTAACTGGCGGGATGAAGCCCGCCAGGCGCTGGCCGCCGTTGGGCTGGAAAATCGCGCCGATGAATGGCCTGCCGCACTCTCGGGTGGACAGAAGCAGCGCGTTGCGCTGGCGCGGGCGTTGATTCACCGTCCGGGCCTGCTCTTGCTCGATGAACCACTGGGCGCGCTCGACGCCCTGACGCGAATCGAAATGCAGGATTTGATTGGTTCCCTCTGGCAGACGCACGGCTTTACGGTACTGCTGGTGACGCATGACGTGAGCGAAGCCGTCGCAATGGCCGATCGGGTGCTGTTAATAGAGGAAGGAAAAATCGGTCTGGATCTGACGGTGGATCTTCCCCGGCCTCGTCGCGTGGGCTCGGCAAGACTGGCGGAGCTGGAGGCAGAAGTGCTGGATCGGGTGATGAAACGCGGGAGCACGGAGTTACAGCGAGCTAAGGCTAATGCCTGATGCCCTCACCCCCGGCCCTCTCCCACAGGGAGAGGGAGGGTAAACTTTTATTACGCTAACGCTTTAGCAATCTTCTCGTACAGATCGCCAGACAGGTTTTCCAGCCCTTTCAGCTGCTCGAGCGCGGCACGCATCTTCGCCTGACGCTTCTCATCGTAGCGTTTCAGGCGGATTAGCGGCTCTATCAGGCGCGACGCCACCTGCGGGTTACGGCTGTTCAGCTCGGTCAGCATTTCCACCATGAACTGATAACCGCTGCCGTCTTCGGCGTGGAATGCGGCCGGGTTGCTGCTGGCAAACGCGCCAATCAGCGAGCGCACGCGGTTTGGATTGCTCAGGGTAAAGGAACGATGCTTCAGCAGGCTGCGCACCTTGCTGAGCGCATCGGCCGCCGGGCTGGTCGCCTGCAGGATGAACCACTTATCCATTACCAGACCATCCTGATGCCACTTGTCGTCATACTCCTGCATCAGCGCATCGCGGCACGGCAGTTCGGCGGCAACGCTTGCGCCCAGCGCGGCCAGCGCGTCGGTCATGTTATCCGCCTCGTGATACTGCTTGCTCACCAGGGTGTTCGCCAGCTCGGTTTCACCAAACGCCAGATAGCGCAGGCAGGTGTTACGCAGAGAACGTTTACCAATGTCCGCGTGCTCAACGCGATAAGCGTCAAGCTTGTTGGCGTTATAAATGGCGAGGAACTCGTCAGCCAGTTCAGCAGCCAGCGTACGGGTCAGCGCTTCACGCACCGCCACGATCGCGATCGGATCGATAATCTCGAACAACTCCGCGATTTCCGTTGCTGACGGCAGGGTCAGAATTTCAGCGGCCAGCGCCGGGTCAATCTTCTCATCCAGCAGGATCGCGCGGAACGCGTCAGCCACGTGAACAGGCAGCGACAGCGGCTGACCCTGCTGGTGACGGTTTACGTTGATCTTGATGTAGGTCGCCAGCAGGCTTTGCGCCGCATCCCAGCGGGAGAAGTCGTTGCGGGCGTGACGCATCAGGAACGTCAGTTGCTGATCGCTCCACTTGTACTCCAGCTTCACCGGCGCGGAGAATTCACACAGCAGCGCAGGCACCGGCTGGAAGTAGACGTTATCGAAGATAAAGGTCTGCTCGGCCTGGGTCACGTTCAGCACGTGGTGTACCGGGTGGCCGCCCTTCTGCAGTGGAATGACTTTGCCCTCGTTATCGTACAGCTCGATGCTGAACGGAATATGCAGCGGGTATTTCTCTTCCTGCTCTGCCGTCGGCGGCGTGCGCTGGCTGATGGTCAGCGTGTACTGCTCGGTTTCCGGATTGTAATCGTCTTTGACGGTAACAATCGGCGTACCGGCCTGGCTGTACCAGCGGCGGAAGTGGGAAAGATCGACATTAGAAGCATCTTCCATTGCCTGCACAAAATCGTCGCAGGTGGCCGCGCTGCCGTCATGACGCTCGAAGTAGAGCTGCATCCCTTTCTGGAAATTCTCTTCACCCAGCAGAGTGTGGATCATGCGGATAATTTCAGCGCCTTTCTCATACACCGTCAGGGTGTAGAAGTTGTTCATTTCGATGACTTTATCCGGACGGATCGGGTGCGCCATTGGGCTGGCATCTTCCGCAAACTGCAGGCCGCGCATGGTACGCACGTTGTTGATGCGGTTCACCGCGCGTGACCCCAGATCGGAGCTGAACTCCTGGTCACGGAAGACGGTCAGGCCCTCTTTCAGGCTCAGCTGGAACCAGTCGCGGCAGGTGACGCGGTTACCGGTCCAGTTGTGGAAATATTCGTGGCCGATGACGCGTTCGATATCGAGATAATCTTTATCGGTGGCGGTATCGGTACGCGCCAGCACGTATTTGGAGTTAAAGACGTTCAGGCCTTTGTTCTCCATTGCGCCCATGTTGAAGAAATCAACGGCAACGATCATATAGATGTCGAGGTCATATTCGAGGCCAAAGCGCTCTTCGTCCCACTTCATGGAGTTGATGAGCGAGGTCATCGCCCACGGCGCGCGGTCCAGGTTACCACGGTCAACAAACAGCTCCAGCGCCACTTCGCGGCCTGAGCGCGTTTTGAAGGTGTCGCGCAGCACGTCGAAGTCCCCTGCCACCAGCGCAAACAGGTAGCACGGTTTCGGGAACGGATCCTGCCACTGAACCCAGTGACGGCCATTCTCCAGCTCGCCTTCGCCTACGCGGTTGCCGTTGGAGAGCAGGAAGGGATACAGGGTTTTATCGGCGATGATTTTGGTGGTGAAGCGCGCGAGGACGTCCGGGCGGTCGAGATACCAGGTAATGTGGCGGAACCCTTCCGCTTCACACTGGGTACACAGCGCCACGCCTGACTGGTAAAGCCCTTCCAGCGCGGTGTTGGCGGCCGGGCTGATTTCATTCACGATGCGCAGCGTAAACTGTTCCGGCAGGTTGTCGATGACCAGCTGGTTGTTTTCTTCTTTATAGTCTGACCAGGCTTCATCATTAATATGCAGGGAGACCAGCGTCAGGTCTTCGCCATCCAGACGCAGCGGCACAGCAGTTGCGCTGTGGCGCGTCACCTGACTCACCGCCGTGACAACGGTTTTAGTGGCATCCAGGTCAAAAGTCAGATCGATTTCGCTAATCAGATAATCCGGCGCACGGTAGTCGTGGCGGTATTTGGCTTGTGGCTGTTGTGTCATAGAAAACCTTATGCATCGTTTGTCGAGTAACGTTTCAATATATTCCTGTTGCGCAAAACGCGCTATGCAGAATGTTCATCTTTTCAGGGTCAATACCTTTTTTTGCTACATTTGTATAACACGGGGCACAAAATGCCCTCGACCATAAAACGCGCTTATGTTGTGATCGGGGTTCAATAAATCACTAAACAAGGTATACTCCGGAGTTGTTTATTGTACTAAACGCTCCTGTGAGAGGATGCTACTGCGCACCTATGACTCAATTCGCTTCTCCAGTTCTGCATACGTTGCTGGATACCGACGCGTATAAACTGCACATGCAGCAAGCCGTTTTCCACCATTACTATGACGTTCATGTCGCGGCGGAATTCCGCTGCCGTGGCGACGACTTGCTCGGTATCTACGCAGACGCCATTCGTGAACAGGTCAATGCTATGCAGCATCTGACGCTGCAGGACGAGGAATATCAGTGGCTTTCTGGCCTGCCTTTCTTCAAAGCCGACTACCTGAACTGGCTGCGCGACTTCCGCTATAAGCCGGAGCAGGTCACCGTGGTTAACGATAACGGCAAGCTGGATATTCGCCTTGCAGGTCCGTGGCGGGAAGTGATCATGTGGGAAGTGCCGCTTCTGGCGGTAATCAGTGAACTGGCTCACCGCTACCGTTCCCCGGAAACGGGTGTAGCGCAGGCGGTGGCCTCGCTGGAAAAGAAACTCGCTGACTTCTCCACGCTGACCGCAGGGCTGGACATGTCCCGCTTCCGCCTGATGGACTTTGGCACCCGCCGCCGTTTTTCGCGCGACGTACAGGAGGCCATCGTTAAACGTCTGCAGCAGGAGCCGTGGTTCGTGGGCACCAGTAACTACGATCTGGCCCGTCGCCTCAATCTGACGCCAATGGGTACCCAGGCGCACGAGTGGTTCCAGGCGCATCAGCAGATCAGCCCTGACCTCGCCAACAGCCAGCGCGCAGCGCTGGCCGCATGGCTTGCGGAGTACCCGAATCAACTCGGAATTGCCCTCACGGACTGTATTACGATGGATGCCTTCCTGCGCGACTTTGGACCTGAATTTGCGGAGCGTTATCAGGGGTTGCGCCACGATTCCGGAGATCCGGTTGAGTGGGGTGAGAAGGCGATTGCCCATTACGAGAAACTGGGCATTGACCCGATGAGCAAGGTGCTGGTCTTCTCCGATAATCTCGATCTGGCGAAAGCCGTCGAACTCTATCGCCATTTCAACGCCAGAGTGAACCTGAGCTTCGGGATCGGTACCCGGTTAACCTGCGACATTCCTCAGGTAAAACCTCTGAATATCGTGATAAAGCTGGTGGAATGTAATGGCAAACCGGTGGCGAAACTCTCCGACAGCCCGGGCAAAACCATCTGCCATGACAAGGCGTTTGTCCGCGCGTTGCGCAAAGCCTTCGATCTTCCCCAGATCAAAAAAGCCAGTTAAGCGCTTAAGGGAGCCTTCATGGCTCCCCTCTTCTTATTTATTTCTCAATTCTTCCCTTTTGACCGCGAAATTTACTTGTCTGATAGCGGATGGCAGGTAACATAGATATCCCCCCATAAGGGTGGACAAGTGTTTATTTTTTCCGACTATTAACAGAGAGAATATTATGAGCGTTGTGCCTGTAGCCGACGTACTCCAGGGCCGTGTCGCCGTTGACTCAGAAGTCACCGTGCGCGGATGGGTGCGTACCCGCCGAGATTCTAAAGCTGGCATCTCCTTCCTTGCCGTCTATGACGGTTCCTGCTTTGATCCTGTACAGGCCGTCATTAATAATTCTCTGCCCAATTACAATGATGACGTTCTGCACCTGACGACGGGCTGTTCCGTTATCGTCACCGGCGTGGTCGTGGCATCCCCGGGCCAGGGTCAGAGTTTCGAAATTCAGGCTTCTGCCATTGAAGTCACCGGCTGGGTTGAAGATCCGGATACCTATCCGATGGCGGCTAAACGTCACAGCATTGAGTATCTGCGTGAAGTGGCGCACCTGCGTCCACGTACCAACCTGATTGGTGCGGTTGCTCGCGTACGTCACACGCTGGCACAGGCGCTGCATCGTTTCTTCGATGAGCAGGGTTATTTCTGGGTGTCTACCCCGCTGATCACCGCGTCCGATACGGAAGGCGCCGGTGAGATGTTCCGCGTCTCAACGCTGGATCTCGAAAACCTGCCGCGCACCCCGGAAGGTAAAGTGGACTATGACAAAGATTTCTTTGGTAAAGAGGCCTTCCTGACCGTATCCGGTCAGCTCAACGGCGAAACGTACGCCTGCGCGCTGTCTAAAATCTACACCTTTGGCCCTACCTTCCGTGCCGAAAACTCCAACACCAGCCGTCACCTGGCGGAATTCTGGATGCTGGAGCCTGAAGTGGCGTTCGCCAACCTGGACGATGTCGCGGGTCTGGCGGAAGCGATGCTGAAGTATGTCTTCAAAGCGGTGCTGGAAGAGCGTCCGGACGACATGAAATTCTTCGCCGAGCGCGTAGACAGCGACGCGGTAGCCCGTCTGGAGCGCTTCGTCTCTGCCGATTTTGCGCAGGTGGACTACACCGACGCGGTGGCGATCCTCGAGAAATGCGGTGAGAAGTTCGAGAACCCGGTTTACTGGGGCGTAGACCTGGCGTCTGAGCACGAGCGCTATCTGGCCGAGAAGCATTTCAAAGCGCCGGTTGTCGTTAAAAACTACCCGAAAGACATTAAGGCCTTCTATATGCGCCTTAACGAAGACGGTAAAACCGTGGCAGCGATGGACGTCCTGGCGCCGGGCATCGGTGAAATCATCGGTGGCTCTCAGCGAGAAGAGCGTCTGGACGTGCTGGACGCGCGTATGGAAGAGATGGGTCTTAACCCTGCGGACTACAGCTGGTACCGCGATCTGCGTCGTTACGGTACCGTACCGCACGCTGGTTTTGGTCTGGGCTTCGAGCGTCTGATCGCCTACGTGACCGGTGTGCAGAACGTTCGTGACGTGATTCCGTTCCCACGTACGCCACGTAACGCCAGCTTCTAATCGGTAAAAGACTAAAATGGCCAGCCTGTGCTGGCCATTATTTTATCCTGTATTGTCAGTTTTCGTCAGCGTAAAGTCAGCATCTTCAAACCTTCACCCCGTCACAACCACTACCTGTTACGTTTTGTTTCCGCGAAATATCCAGCCACAAAAAATAAACCCTATTCTTATTGCGCTTATTACATCCTCAAGCAATAGCACAAATTTCAACCAATTTTACAGCCATCCAGAAGGCTTTTCGGCGTCATAAGAAAAAACGAGTCGTTTATCGTCTGTTTATATGAATTGCCTTTATCCAAATTAATCATAAGGAATTCATATATATAGGATAGATACTGTCGCTTAATTAACCAGGCCGTTCTGAAGTTTGAGGTGGTTCACAAAGTTCCCAAAAATACACATTTAGTTACATATATTTTCTTTTGGTTACTCAATCTTGAGAATTGTAGCACTTTCAGGCTAGCGAAACGCTTCGGCGAATGGAAAGATGCCTGTCAGATACATAAAGACACCAAACTCTCATCAATAGTTCCGGAAATATTTATTGACAGAATTTATTGACGGCAGTGGCGAGTGTCATAAAAAAACCAATGAGGGTAATAAATAATGATGAAGCGCAATATTCTGGCAGTGGTAATCCCTGCCCTGCTGGTAGCCGGTGCAGCCAACGCTGCAGAAATCTATAACAAAGACTCTAAGGAAGGTGCGAATAAGTCCGAGATGTGAGATCATCGTGTTGTAACCTGAACCCAGAATGAGTAACCGGATGAGCCAGCAACTGACTTTTGCCGACAGTGAGTTTTCCAGTAAACGCCGCCAGAC